>CBRGOK010000197.1:0-6806 GCA_967798035.1 uncultured bacterium | reverse complement strand
CTCCCTCCGCTCACCCCCGAGGAGGCCGAGCTGGCGCAGGCGCTCCGCCGGGACGTCGCGCACCTCGCCGGCGAGATCGGGGAACGGAACGTTTTCCGCGCGGGGGCCCTCCACCGCGCGGCCGAGTGGGTCGAGAGCCGATTGGAAGCCGAGGGGCTCGAGGTGAAGGGACAGGAGTCCACCGTGCGCGGGGTCCTCTGCCGGAACCTCGAGACGCAGCTCGAGGGGAACGGCCGGAGGGAGGAGATCGTGGTCCTCGGCGCGCACTACGACTCGGTGCACGGCTCGCCCGGAGCCGACGACAACGCCACCGGCGTGGCGGCCCTCCTCGCGATCGCGCGCCGCCTCCGCGCTTCGCCTCCGGCGCGCACGGTCCGGTTCGTCGCCTTCGTGAACGAGGAGCCACCCTTCTTCCAGACCGACTCGATGGGGAGCCTCCTCTACGCGAGGGCCTGCCGCGAGAGAGGGGACCGGATCGTCGAGATGCTCTCCCTCGAGTCGATCGGCTTCTACCGGGACGAGCCCGGGAGCCAGGTCTACCCCCCCGGCTTCGCGCTCCTGTATCCCAACCGCGGCGACTTCCTGGCGTTCGTCGGGAACCTCGGCTCGCGCGCCCGGGTCCGTCACGCGATCCGCCTGTTCCGCGAGGCCACCCCCTTCCCCTCGGAGGGAGCGGCGACGTTCGGCTGGATCCCCGGGATCGGCTGGTCGGACCAGTGGTCCTTCTGGAAGGCCGGGTACCCGGGCGTGATGGTCACCGACACCGCGCCCTTCCGGAATCCCGGATATCACACGGAAGGCGACACCCCGGAGACGATCGACTACGAGCGGCTCGCCCGAGTGGTCGCCGGCCTCGCGAAGGTCGCGAGCCGGCTCGCCGCGGGCGGCTAGGGCCGGCGCCGCGGGCGCGCGCTCCAGTACAGTGCGCCGCCTCCTTCCTCTCGTCCGATGCGAAGTCTCCTTCTCGCGATTTCCTTCGTCCTCGGACTCCACCCCGCGGCGCAGGGACCGGCGCCGCCGGCGAGCGCGCCCGCCTCTCCGCCCGAGAACCTGGAGGCGCTCCTCGAGCCGATCCGCGCGAAGCACGGCCTCCCCGCGCTCGCCGGAGCGATCCTCCGAGGGGACCGGATCGTCGCGATCGGCGCGACCGGCGTGCGCCGGCAGGGCGATCCGACGAAGGTGACGCCGCAGGACCTCTGGCACCTCGGCTCCTGCACGAAGTCGATGACGGCGACGCTGATCGCGCGGCTCGTCGACCGCGGGGTTCTCTCCTGGGACGCGACGGTCGCCGAGGCCTTCCCCGAACGGCGCCCCAAGATGGCCGAGGGGTGGGAGCGCGCGACGCTCGCCCACCTCCTCACGCACCGGAGCGGAGCGCCCGCCGATCTCTCGAGGGACGGCCTCTGGGGGCGCCTCTGGAAGAGGGAGGGAACCCCGACGGAGCAGCGCCTCCAGCTCCTCGACGGAGTGATCGCCCAGCCTCCGCTCGCCGAGCCCGGCACGAAGCACCTCTACGCGAACGCCGGCTTCGCGATCGCCGGCGCGATGGCCGAGAAGTCGACGGGGAAGGCGTGGGAGGACCTGATGCGCCAGGAGCTGTTCGAGCCCCTCGGTATGGCGCGCGCGGGCTTCGGCGCTCCCGGGAGTCCCGAGCGGCTCGACCAGCCTCGGGCCCACCGGCCGGGCCCCCAGGGGCCGGCCCCCGTCGAGCCCGGCCCCGACGCGGACAACCCCCCCGCGATCGGCCCCGCCGGCACCGTCCACGCCTCGCTCGAGGACTGGGCGAAGTACGTGGCCCTCCACCTCGCCGGGGCGCGAGGGGAAAGCGACTTCCTGAAGCCCGAGACCTGGAGGCGCCTCCACAAGCCTCCGGAAGGGGAGAGCTACGCCTGCGGCTGGGTCGTCCGCGACCGGGATTGGGCGGGCGGCCGCACGCTCTGGCACAACGGGAGCAACACGATGTGGTTCGCCGAGATCTGGATCGCGTCGGAGAAGGACGCGGCGATCCTCTGCGTCGCGAACTGCGGCGGACCGAACGGCGAGAAGGGGTGCGCCGAGGTCTCCGCTGCGCTGGCCCGCCGACTCCTTCCCTAGGAACCCGCAGCGCCCGGGGAGGAGGGCGTCAAGTCCCCCGACCCAGTCCTTCCCCGCCTCGCACCCTCAACACATCGGGTGGGCTTTCAGGTAGAGGATCGTGGCGGCGGCATGGATCCCAAGGCCGACCAGGGTCGCGGCGAGCCACGCGATTCGTCGCCTCCGGCCCCCCCACCGTTCGAGGAGCCGGCCCAAACCCAGCCCCAGACCCGCCCAGAAGGGAAGGCTCGCGGGCAGGGTGAAGAACCACATGACGCTGTAGAGGAAGGTCCAGGCCCAGACCTCTTGCACGACGTAGGTCCCGTCCCAAGGCGCGACGCCGCGGAGGCTCCGTACCGCGAAGCGCGAGAGGGTGAGCCCCCCCAGGACCACGACCGGGATCGCCAGACCCGCAAGCGATCCGAGCGCGGCCCATCGCGCAGCGCGGCGGAGGTTACGCGCGAAGGACTGGAGGAATCCTCCCGAACTCTGCCCCGCCCGTCCCGGCGCCGCCGGTCCGGATTCCGCAGTGGTGTCCATCGGGGGAATGTCTTCGGTCGGGGGAGGCACGTCAGATTACGCCCGCGTCCCGGGAGATTCCCTCCCGAGCGCGCCCGACGGTTCCATCCCCCCGGATAGACTCGCGCCGTGCCCGAGACCCTCCTCGTCCGCGGGGGGACGATCCTCACGATGAATCGCGCGCGGGAGATCCTGCGCGGGGACGTCCTCGTCGAGGACGGCGCGATCGGCGCGGTCGGCGCCGTCGATCCGGGGCTCGTGCCCGACGCCGCGATCGACGCGCGGGAGGGGGTGATCCTGCCGGGCTTCGTGCAGGCGCACCTCCACCTCTGCCAGACCCTGTTTCGGAACTGCGCGGACGATCTTCCGCTCCTGGAGTGGCTCCGGCGGCGGATCTGGCCCCTCGAGGCCGCCCACGACGAGACGTCGATGCGGGCGGCGGCGCGGATCGGTCTCCACGAATTGATCGACGCCGGCGTGACGAGCGCCCTCGACATGGGGAGCGTGCACCACTACGGGGCGGTCTTCGACGAGGCGGGGCGGGCGGGGGTCCGGCTCCTCGGCGGCAAGGCGATGATGGACGACGCCGCGGGCGGGGCCGTGCCGGAGGGGCTGCGCGAGTCGACGAGGTCCTCGATCGACGAGAGCCTCGCCCTGTGCGCGAAGTGGCACGGGGCGGGGAACGGGCGGCTGCGCTACGCCTTCGCTCCCCGCTTCGCCCTCTCCTCGACGCCGGACCTCCATCGCGAGGTCGTCCGGCAGTCGGCCGCGCGGGGGACCCTCGTCCACACCCACGCCTCCGAGAACGCCGAGGAGGTCGCGGCCGTGAGGCGCGCGTTCGGCAAGGGGAACGTCGAGCATCTCGCCGACCTCGGCGTGCTCGAGGTCCCCTCCGCGATCGCCCACGCGATCCACCTCGGGGAGGAGGAGATCGACCGCCTGAGAGGATCGAAGGCGGGCATCGCCCACTGCCCCGCGAGCAACCTCAAGCTCGCCTCCGGCATCGCCGACGTGCCTCGCCTGAGGCGGGCGGGGATCCCCGTCGGGCTCGGCTCGGACGGGGCCGCCTGCAACAACCGGCTCGACCCGTTCCGGGACATGTTCCTCGCCGCGTCGCTGGCGAAGCTGCGGGGCGGCGCGAACGCCCTCCCCGCGTGGGAGGCCCTCGAGATGGCGACGATCGAGGGGGCGAGGGCGATCGGGCTCGAGAAGGTCTGCGGGTCGATCGAGGTCGGCAAGCGCGCCGACCTCGCCGTCCTGCGGCTCGGGACCCCCTGGACGGTCCCGGCCGAGTCGATCGCCTCGGCGATCGTCTACGCCGCCGACGCCCGGAACGTCGAGGCGGTCGTCTGCGACGGGGAGATCCTGAAGGAGCGCGGCCGGGTGCTCGTCCTCGACGCCGAGGAAGTCGTCGCCCGGGCGAGGGAGGCCTGGGGGGCGCTCACGGCCCGGGCGGCGGTCTCCTGAGGGGCGGTTGGCGCGCCAGGGCCTCCCTCCCTAGCATCCGGGTCGCACGTCGTCCGGGGGACCCGGGGGTGAATGTCCCGGGCGAGACCCGGTAAGGCCGCGCCGTCTCCGCCTCGGCGAGGGAGTCATGGAACTCTCGACCGTCTTCCTCTTCTGCTTCTTCGTCGGCCTGTTCTTCGCGCTCGGAAGCGCGGTGCTCGGCGGCCTTGTCGGAGGGGACGGCCACGGGCTGGAGGCGACCGGGGACTTCCACGTCGACGCGAGCACGGCGGTCGATTCGGGCCACCTCCCCACCGGGGGGCACGAGCTCCACTTCTCCCCCTTCTCCCCGACGATCCTCGCCACCTTCATCACCGCCTTCGGGGCGACGGGCTACCTCCTCCGCAAGGCGGCGGAGTTCTCCCCCCTCGAGTCGATCTCGGGCGCCCTCGTCGGGGCCCTCGCCCTCTCGGCCGGCTTCTTCCTCGTCCTCGTCAAGTTCTTCGCCGCCGCGCAGAAGACGAGCGACGTGCGGACGGGGGACCTCCTCGGGGCGACCGCCGAGGTCGTCGCCGGGATCCCGGCCCAGGGGCTCGGGGAGATCGTCCTCACGGCGATGGGCGGCCGCATGAACGCCCCCGCCGCCTCCGCCTCCGGCGAGGCGATCCCGAAGAACACGGCGGTCAAGATCGCCCGGATCGTGGGAGGCACCTACTACGTCGAACCCCTCGCGCGCGGCGCGCGCGAGACCCGCTGAAGGAGGATCCGATGCTCCC
Organism: uncultured bacterium; assembly: GCA_967798035.1. Lineage (GTDB taxonomy): Bacteria > Planctomycetota > UBA1135 > UBA1135 > JAKEFM01 > JAKEFM01. Next base: position 1,992 of record CBRGOK010000197.1, on the reverse strand, counting down.
CGCCCTCGTCCTGCAGATCTCGACCGGCTCGACCGCCCTCGTCGCCCTCGGCGTCGCCGTCGTCGCCCTCGTCTTCCTCCTCCTCCTCGCGAGCCGCTACGTGAAGGTGGGCCCCAACGAGGCCCTCATCGTCTCGGGCTTCCGCGGCCGCACGATCGCGGACGGCGACGGCCGCCCCCGCGCTCTCGGCTTCCGGTGGGTCAAGGGGGGCGGAACCTTCGTCTTCCCCGTCGTCGAGCGGGCGGAGACCCTCTCCCTCGAGCTGATGACGCTCGATGTCAAGACCCCCGAGGTCTACAGCATCACGGGGGTCCCCCTCATCGTCGACGGCGTCGCGCAGGTGAAGGTCCGCGGCGACGACACCTCGATCGTCACGGCGGCCGAGCAGTTCCTCGGCAAGACCCCGGCGCAGATCGCCGAGGTCGCCCACCAGACGATCGAGGGGCACCTGCGGGCGATCATCGGCACCCTCACCGTCGAGGAGATCTACAAGAACCGCGAGATGTTCTCCCAGAAGGTCCAGGAGATCGCGGCGACCGACCTCGCGAACATGGGGCTCCAGGTCGTCTCCTTCGTCGTCAAGGACATCAAGGACAACCAGGGCTACCTCGACGCGCTCGGCCGACCGCGGATCGCCCAGGTCAAGCGCGACGCCGTGATCGCCCAGGCCGAGGCGGACCGCGACGCGATGATCAAGTCGGCCCAGGCGAACCAGGCCGGGATGGAGGCGAAGTTCGCCGCCGACACGAAGGTCGCGGACGCCAACCGCGGCTACGAGATGATGAAGGCGGAGTACCAGGTCGGGATCAACGAGAAGAAGGCCGCCGCCGACCTCGCCTACGACCTCCAGAAGTACAAGACGGGGCAGCTCGTCAAGGCGGAGGAGATCCAGGTCCAGACGATCGAGAAGGAGAAGCAGATCGAGGTCCAGACGAAGGAGATCCTCCGCCGGGAGAAGGAGCTCGACGCGACCGTGAAGAAGCCCGCCGAGGCGGAGCGCTACCGGATCCAGACCCTGGCCGAGGCGGAGCAGTTCAAGCTGAAGGCGGAGGCGGATGGGCGCGCCGAGGCGACGAAGTCGGTCGGCTTCGGGGACGCCGAGGCGACGCGCGCGAAGGGGCTCGCGGCGGCCGAGGTCGTCCAGGCGACCGGCTCGGCCGAGGCCCTCGCGATGGCCAAGAAGGCCGAGTCGTGGAAGGCCTACACGGAGGCGGCGATCACCCAGATCCTCCTCGAGAAGCTCCCCGAGATCGCGAGGGCGATCGCCGAGCCCCTCTCGAAGACGGAGAAGATCGTGATCGTCAGCACGGGGGGGGAGACCGCCGGGGCGAGCAAGCTCACGGCCGACGTCGCGAAGGTGATCGCCCAGCTCCCGCCGACCATCGAGGCCCTCTCCGGGGTGAACCTCACCGACCTGATCCAGAAGGTCCGCGGCTCGGGGAAGGCCGCCGCGAGCGACGGGGGCCGCCGGGCCTCCCCCTGATCCTCGGGCCCCCCCGGCCCCCGGGCGCTTCGTTCCCCCCGCCCCGGGCGGCCGCTATTCTCTGGCGACCGGAGGAGCGCCCCCTTCCACCCCTGGAGAGAGCACGTGCCGGAGATCGGGACGCAGGTCTGGTTCGACGGGAAACTCGTCCCTTCCGAGCAGGCGACGGTCCACGTCCTCACCCACACCCTCCACTACGGCTACGGCGTCTTCGAGGGGATCCGCTGCTACGAGGGGGAGCGGGGGACCGGCTCGCTCTTCCGGCTGCGGGAGCACCTGCACCGGCTCTTCGACTCGGCGAAGATCCTCAAGCTCGAGATCCCCTTCTCCGCCGAGGCCCTCTCCGCCGCGTGCCGGCAGGTCCTCCGCGCCAACGGCCTGAAGGAGGGCTACCTCCGGCCGCTCGTCTTCCTCGGGCACGGGAAGATGGGGCTCGGGGCGTTCGCCAACCCCGTGCGCGTCGCGATCGCCGGCTGGGTCTGGGGGGCCTACCTCGGGGACGAGGGGAT
>CBRGOK010000196.1:0-6870 GCA_967798035.1 uncultured bacterium | reverse complement strand
GGGGGCGACCTCGACCGGGCGCTCGCGGCGCTCGCCGACCCGACGCGGCGGAGGGTCGTCGACCTGCTGCGGGAGCGCCCGCGCCGGGCGGGGCAGCTCTCCGCCGCGTTCGACATGAGCGCGCCCGCGATGAGCCGGCACCTCCGGCTGCTGCGCGAGAGCGGCCTCGTCGAGATGGACTCGCTCGAGGAGGACGCCCGCGTGCGTCTCTACCGCTTGCGGCCGGCCCCCTTCGCCGCGCTCTACGCCTGGCTCGGGCGGATGGATGTCCTGTGGGGCGAGCAACTCGAGGCCTTCGCCGATCACGTGGGCCGTCGGGGACGGAGGAGCCGGGCGTGAAGTACCCCTCGGTCGTCGTGCGGACGGTCGACGTGGAGGCGGCGCCGGCCGAGGCGTTCGAGATGTTCACGAGGGAGATGGCGATCTGGTACCGCTCGACCCCCTATTCCTGGAACTACCCCGACCGCGCCGTCGGCGTCCGCCTCGAGCCCGGTGTCGGGGGACGCCTCGTCGAGGTCCACGACCGCTCGAGCGGCGAGGGTTTCGAGTTCGGGAAGATCCTCGTCTGGGAGCCGGGCGTCCGGCTCGTCTTCGCCTACCGCAGCGTCTTCCTCCCGCCCGATCCCCTCACCGAGGTCGAGGTGCGCTTCGAGGCCGCGGGCCGGGGCACGCGCGTGACCCTCGAGCACCGCGGCTTCGACCGCCTCCCCGCGGACCTCGAGGATCCCTCGCAGGGGCGCGGGTGGATCCTCTTCCTCGCCTGGTTCAAGAAGCATGTCTCGACGCGGAGGGAGGGCATCCCTCCCGCCGGAAAGGTCCCTTCCCAAGGAGCCGCCATGGCCGTCAAGCCGATCCCCGATGGGTTCCACACCGTCACCCCGTACCTGGTCGTCGCCGGGGCGCCGAAGCTGATCGAGTTCATGAAGCGGGCTTTCGGCGCCGAGGAGGTCGAGCGCACGAAGCGCCCGGACGGGACGATCGGGTGCGCCGCGCTCCGCGTCGGCGACTCGATGGTGATGGTGGGAGACGCGCAGGCCGGGGATGGGCCGAGGCCGGCCACGCTCTACCTCTATGTGAAGGACACCGACGCCACCTACAAGAAGGCGATCCAGGCCGGCGGCACCTCGACCTGCGAGCCCACCGACATGTTCTGGGGAGACCGCAACTCGGGGGTGAAGGACGCTTTCGGGAACGAGTGGTGGATCGCCACCCACAAGGAGGACATCGCCGCCGCGGAGATCGAGCGGCGCGGCGCCGCGCACTGGAAGAAGTAGCGCGGGCGGCTACTCCGGCGCGCCCGAGGTCTCGAGGTCGATCGCCTCCTCGAGATCGTCGGGCTGGAACCCGAACGGCCCCGGGCCGCTGCGGTAGGCGACGCGCCCCTCGCGATCGACGAGGAGGAGGCGGTCGGGCCAGGCCTCGTACGCCCGGTCGACGGTCCCCTTCATGTCGTCGACGAGGACGGGGATCTCGTCGAGTCCGAGGTTCGCCGAGCAGGTCCCCGCGACCGCATGGCGCTCCTCGGCGGACGCCGGTTCCTCGACGAGCGGGGCGTCGGGGCCCGCGATCGGCCAGAGGGAGTCGAGGGCGTGGGCCTCGCGGATGTAGACGAGGAAGAACTCGACCTCCCCGCGGTGGGTCTCGAAGATCTCCTTCAGCCGACCGGCTGATTCCCGGAAGGGGGGTCAGGTGTAGGAGCCGAAGACGAGGGCGACCGGCCGCTTCCCCGCGAAGGAGGAGAGGGTTACCGAACCTCCACCCTGGAGCCTGGGGAGCGTGAAGTCGGGCGCTCGCTCCCGCTCGGAGGCGGGGATCGCGCCCACCCTCGGCCCGGGCCCCGGCAGGAGCCGCTCCATCCGGGCGAGACGGCCGTCGCCGTCGCGGTCGCCGCGCTCGAAGAAGGCCTTCGCCTCGGCGAACGAGAGGGCGCCGTCCCGGTCCGAGTCGCATCCCGCGAGGAAGATCGGGAAGGGGTTCCGTCCCGGGCCTCGACGGGAGGGATGGGCGTCGAACTCCTCGCGCGAGATGCGCCCGTCGCCGTCGCGGTCGAGGAGGTCGAGCCCCTTCGCGAGTTCCCGGAGATCGATCGAGTCGGCATCCTCCGCCCCGAAGGTCCGCACGAGGAGGTAGGGGACGACGAGGTCCGGCGGCGGGACGACCGGACGATCGAAATCCCGGGGGGTGACGACGCCGTCTCCGTCGCGGTCGAGCCGGTCGAAGGCGCTGCGGTCGCGGTCGTACTCGCCGCGCTCGATCCGGCCGTCGTGGTTCCGGTCGTGCCTCGCGGCGAGGTGGCCCCAGATCGCCTCCCTCTCGCGCGCGGCGTCGTCCCCCGGCCTCGGTCCGGCGCAGGCCGCGGCGGCGAGGAGGAGCCAGGGGTGGATCGGCTTCATCGGGGAGAGTCGCGAACGATACGCCCGGGTCGGGCCCGGTTCACGCTCCGCGCGCGAGGCGAGCCGCCGCGCTGTCGCGTTGACAGCCTCCACGGCGGCCGGGAGACTGGACCCACGCGGCGCGGCGGGGCCGGCATCCCGCCAGGGTGTGCTCATGCGAAATCTCCTCGGAAGAACCTCCCTCCCCCTCCTCCTCGCCGCCACGGCCGGCGCGCAGGTCCTCCCCTACGGCGCTCCCTCCCCCGCCGGATTCGCCGGAACGCTCGATTCGGGAGGCCAGGTCCCCTACCTCGGCAGCCCGTCGTTCTTCCTCCGGCTGACGGGCGCGACGAACCCGATCGGCGGGCTCCTCCTCGTCGGCCCCACGCCGGTCTCGGTCCCGGTCTCCGGGCTCACCCTCCTGGTCGACATCACGACGGCCGCCGTCCTGCCGTTCCCCGCCCCGTTCACGACCCTCGCGCTGCCGATCCCCCCCACCCCGACCCTCGTCGGGGCGAGCGCGTTCGTGCAGGCGGTGATCGCGGCCCCGTTCCCCCCCTTCGGCGTCGGCCTCACGAGCGCCGTCTCGGTCGAGATCCTCCCCGACCCGACCCCGACCCGCGGCTACTTCGGCCTGCAGGACTTCTCCTTCGGGGCGAACGCCCCCGGCCAGATGGCGATCCTCGACCTGACCACCGTCCCTCCCACGTTCCGCGCGACGGGGAACCTCGGCTTCTCCGGGAACATCGGGTCCAACTTCAGCCCGAAGATCGCCGTCCCGGAGCCGGGAGACTTCGCCTTCGCGCTCGGCGGACAATCGGTCAACCAGTTCGTCCGCGTCTTCGACGTCTCCTCGGACCCCTCGGGGATCGTCACGTACACGACGCTCGGCGACATCCCCGTCGGCGCCTACATCTACGACTGGGTGGGATTCCGGGAGTGCGAGACAACGCCCGACGGCTCGCTCCTCTTCGTGACCTCCGGGAATGCCTCCTCCAATTCCCCCGCCCTCCTCGAGGTGTTCTCCCTTGCGTCGCTCCCCGGATCGCTGCCGGGCGCTCCCGTCCAGTCGATCTCCTTCGCGAACTCGGGGTTCGGGCCCGTGACGCTCGACGTCAGCCCGGACGGGACGAGGCTCGCCCTCCTCGCGGGGGCCGACAACAACCCGCCCGTCCGCCTCTACTCGATCGACCCGGCCGCCCCGACGCCCCTCACGCTCGCCGCGAACATCCCCCTCGCCGGTTTCGTCGGGAGCGCCGACCCCCACGACGTCCACTTCTCCCCGGACGGCACGATCCTGTTCATCAGCGGCGGGAACGGCTCCTTCTCCGTCGTCGACCTGACGGGGCCCGCCCCGCTGACCCTGATCAACGGGGGGACCTGGCCCGCGGCCGCCACGGCCTCCGACCACGGCTCGGCCGTGGCGGTGCTGGGGGGGACGCTCGTCGGCGTCGTCGGGGACCCGATGACGGCCGGGGGTCCCCAGTACCACCTGATCGACCTGAACAAGACCTCCCCCACCTTCGGCCTGCTCGTCACCTCCTTCACGACGAATCCGGGGGGCGGGAACATCTCGAACCACCGGCTCCACGCGCGCGGGGGGATCGTCGTCGCCATCGACGGCGGGGGGGCGACGGTCGACTGCCAGATGGTCGACGTCATCGACCTCGCCCAGCCCGACCCGATCAACGGCTTCGTCTCCTGGCGCGTGAAGACCCCGACCTACACGAACCTCGCTCCGCCGGGCCTCGCGAGCATCCCGAGGGACTTCGACCTCCGTTGAACGTGCCCCGCGTCGCGAGGAAGGCCCCTTTCGACGCCGGGAATCCGTCCGGCCCCCGTCTCGTCCTGCGGCGGACGATCCTCGCGGAGCGGTGACGGGAGGGCCCGGGCCGTCGGGCCGATCGGGGCGGAGGGGACCTCCCCTCCGCCCGGGAAACCCGGCCGGGATCCCCGGCGCCAGGGACGAATCCGCGTCGGGGTCGCGCCTTCGTGCATGACCTCGACCTGATCCTGACGCTCACGGGCGGCCTCGCCGCCGCGCTCGCCCTCGGGTACGGGACGCATCGGCTCGGGCTCTCCCCGATCGTCGGCTACCTCCTCGCGGGGATCGTCGTCGGCCCCCACACCCCCGGCTTCGTCGCCAACCGGGAGCTGGCGGAGCAGTTCGCCGAGATCGGCGTCGTCCTCCTGATGTTCGGGGTCGGGCTCCACTTCCACCTGAAGGAGCTCCTCGCCGTGCGCCGGATCGCGATCCCGGGGGCGCTCGGCCAGATCGCCGTCGCGACGGCGCTGGCGGCCCTCCTCGCCCGCGCGGTCGGGTGGGACTGGACCGCCGGCCTCGTCTTCGGGGCGGGGATCTCCGTCGCGAGCACGGTCGTGCTGGTCCGCGTGCTGGCGGACAACCGCGACCTCCACACGCCGACCGGCCACATCGCCGTCGGATGGCTCGTGGTGGAGGACCTCTTCACCGTGATCGTCCTCGTCCTCCTCCCGGCGGTGTTCGGCCCGGAGCGGGCCGGCGGGTCCGGAGTCCTCCTCGGCCTCGGCCTCGCGACCCTCAAGCTCGCCTCCCTGGTGGTCCTCACCTTCCTGGCGGGGGGCCGCCTCATCCCCTGGCTCCTCGAGCGCGTGGCGGCGACGCGCTCGCGGGAACTCTTCACCCTCACCGTCCTCGTCGTGGCGCTCGGCATCGCGGTGGGATCCGCCCGGCTCTTCGGCGTCTCCATGGCGCTCGGGGCCTTCCTCGCCGGGATGGTCGTGGGCCGCTCGGACTTCAGCCTCCGGGCGGCCTCCGACGCCCTCCCGATGCGGGACGCCTTCGCCGTCCTCTTCTTCGTCTCGGTCGGGATGCTCTTCGACCCGAGGCACCTCCTCGAGGCTCCTTGGCTGGTCGCGGCCACGCTCGGGGTGATCCTCCTCGGCAAGCCCGCGGCCGCGATCGGGATCGTCCTCCTCCTCGGCTACCCGCTCCGGGTCGGGCTCGCCGTGGGGGCCGCCCTCGCCCAGATCGGGGAGTTCTCCTTCATCCTCGCCCTCCTCGGCAACAAGCTCGGGATCCTCCCGGCCGCCGCGACGAACACGACCGTCGCCGCCGCCATCCTCTCGATCCCCCTCAACCCGATCCTCTACCGGATGGTGGGTCCGGTCGAGGCGTGGGCGGCCCGCCGGCCCCGCCTCTGGGCCTGGCTGAACCGCCGCGTGCGGGGTCGGACGCCGGCGCTCGCGCCGACCGCGGAGGAGGGGAAGGAGGTCCGCCACCGGGCCATCGTCGTGGGCTACGGCCCCGTCGGGCGGACGGTCGCGCGGCTCCTCCACGAGAACCGGATCGAGCCCACCGTCATCGAGCTGAACCTCGAGACCGTGCGTCGCCTCCGCGCGGAGGGGATCCGCGTCGTCTACGGAGACGCGAACCACCGCGAGACGTTGAGGAGCGCCGGCGTCGAGGAGGCCGGCAGCCTCATCCTCAGCGGGTCCGACGTCCACGGCAGCGCGGGGATCATCCGGCTGGCGCGGGACCTTAACCCCGACATCCGCATCCTGGCCCGCTCCGCCTACGTCCGGGAACTCGGGGACCTGGGCCGAGCCGGGGCGGACGCCGTCTTCTCGGGGGAGGGGGAGGTGGCCCTGGCGCTCACCGTGGCGATCCTCCGGGAATTGGGGGCCACCCCGGAGCAGATCGACCGGGAGCGCGAGCGGGTCCACGACGACCTGTTCGGTCCGGTGACCCCCGCCGCCCGGCCGGAGCCGCCTCCGAGAGAGGAGCCCGGAGAGTCGAGGCCTCCGGCAAGGGTCTCGCCGGAAGGCGAACGGATCGGCGGGGCTCCCTGGCCGAGGGGAGCGATCCGACGCCGGGCGAGGAGAAGAGCTGAGGCGCCCCGCCGCCGGGGATCAACTCCGGCGCGGGCCCTTCCCGGCGGGAGCCCCGGCCTTCCGCTCGACGGCGTAGTGGAGGCGCGCGACGCCGTCGGGGAATGCATGGAGCGAGAGGAGCCGCAGGCGAGCGGTCCGGTGTCGCGGCGCGATCAGGGGGATTCCCTCGCCGATGAAGGTCGGGACCACGTGGATGAGGAACTCGTCGATCTCCCCCTCGTCGAGGAAGGAGGCGATCAGCCCGCCGCCCCCCATCATCCAGACGTCCTTCCCGGGCGCGGCGCGCAGGCGCTTCGCGAAGTCCGCCACCGGCTCGCGGACGAACTCGAACCCGGGCGTCGGGGCGACGGGGGGGGTGCGGGAGAAGACGTAGTTCGCGATCTTCCCTCCGGACCGCCCGCCGCCGCTCCTCCCGAAGGCCTTCTCGTAGGTCTTCCGCCCCCAGAGGACGGTGTCGATCGAGCGCAGGAACTCCCCCATGCCGTAGTCGCTGCGCGGCCCCGGTCGGTCGAGCCAGTCGACGCTCCCGTCGGGCCGGGCGATGTAGCCGTCGGCGCTCGTCGCGATGTAGACGACGATCTTGCGTTCTCGGGTTCTCTTCATCCTCGAATCCCCCCACTCGAGT
>CBRGOK010000195.1:0-6913 GCA_967798035.1 uncultured bacterium | reverse complement strand
GAGAAGGTCGACGTCCCCGCGAAACGGGTCGTCAAGTTCAAGGTCGGGCGGATGATGCGCGCGAAGGTCGGGGGCGAGCCCCTCCCGGAGCTGCCGCCCGAGACGGACGAGGCGGAGGTCTAGCGCCTCAGGCCCGCCCCCCTCACGCCTTCTGCAGGGCCCGGTCGAGGTCCTCGAGGAGATCCTCGGCGTCCTCGACGCCGACGGAGAGGCGGACGAGGGAGTCGGAGAGCCCCGCCGCGCGTCGCTTCTCCTCGGGGATCGAGGCGTGCGTCATCGAGGCGGGGTGATCGACGAGCGACTCGACGCCGCCGAGCGACTCGGCGAGGGCGAACCAGCGCGTCGAGGAGGCGAACGCGAGCGCCGCCGGTCCCCCTCCCTTCAATTCCAGGGAGACGATCCCGCCGGAGCCGCTCATCTGGGAGCGGGCGAGGTCGTGCTGGGGATGGGAGGGGAGGCCCGGGTAGAGGACGCGCGCCACCTTCGGGTGGCCGGCGAGGAACTGGGCGACCCTATGGGCGTTGCGGCAGTGGCGCTCCATCCGGAGGTGGAGCGTCTTCGTGCCGCGAAGGACGAGGAAGCAGTCGAGGGGACCCGGGACGGCACCGATCGCGTTCTGGAGATGGGCGAGCCGGGCGCGCAGCCCCTCGTCGCGTCCGACGACGGCGCCCCCGACGACGTCGCTGTGGCCGCCGAGGTACTTCGTCGTCGAGTGGACGACGAGGTCGAATCCGAGGGAGAGGGGCGCCTGCAGGGCCGGCGTCGCGAAGGTGTTGTCGCAGACGGAGAGAAGTCCGCGCGCCTTGGCCAGGGCCGCGCAGGCGCGCAGGTCGACGAGACGCAGGAGGGGGTTCGTCGGCGTCTCGACGAAGAGCGCCTTCGTCGCGGGCTCGATCGCCGCCTCGAGGGCCGAGGGGTCCGAGGGGTCGACGAAGGTGAAGCGCAGCCCCTGGCGCGCGAGCACGGTCCGGAAGAGGCGGAACGTCCCCCCGTAGAGGTCGTCCCCCGCGACGACGTGGTCCCCCGCGGAGAGGAGGCTCGCGACGGCGTGGATCGCCGCCATGCCGCTCCCGAAGGCGAGGCCCCACGCCCCTCCCTCGAGGGAAGCGAGGTTCGCCTCGAGCGCGACGCGCGTCGGGTTCTTCGTCCTCGAGTAGTCGTACCCCCCGACCGGCTTCGCCGGCTGCGGCTGGACGAAGGTCGAGGTGAGGTAGACGGGCGTCATGATCGCGCCCGTCGAGGGGTCGGGCTCCTGGCCGGCGTGGACCGCCCGCGTCCCGAAGCGCGGGCCGGTCACGGAGCCATCGCCTGCAGGAGGTCGAACTTGGTGAGGATCGCGAACTCGCCGTCGGCGAGGCGGACGAGGACGGCGGGGTGGCCGCCGCGCAGCAGCCGCGAGAGCTCCTCGGCGGGGGCGTCGGGCTCGGCCACCGGGAGCGGCGCGCTCATCACCTCCCGGACGCGGACCTCGGTCGTGTTGCGGCGGGAGACCATGAGCTCGAGGGCGAGGTCCTCGCGCAGGGACCCGAGGACCGTCCCGTTGTCGATCACCGGGATCTGGGAGACCTCGTGGCGCTTCATGAGGCCGACGGCGTCGTGGACGGAGGCCTCCGGGCCGACGAAGACGAGCCTCCCCGGCCCCCCCGCCTTCGCCGTCACGACGTCGAGGGCGTTCACCGGGCCGCGCTCCTCGGCGAACTGGTGCTCCTGCATCCAGGCGTCGTTGTAGACCTTCGAGAGGTAGCGCGTCCCCGTGTCGGGGAGGAGGACGACGATCCGCTCCCCCTTGGGGCGGTCCTTCGCGTAGCGCAGCGCCGCGGCGAGCGCGGTGCCCGCCGAGCCCCCGCAGAGGATCCCCTCGGAGCGCGCGAGGCGCCGGGCGACGTGGAACGACTCCCGGTCCCCGATCGCGATCACCTCGTCGATCACCGAGAAGTCGAGGATCGGGGGGAGGTCGTCCTGCCCGATCCCCTCGACCTTGTAGGGGTGGTGCGCCCCGAGGCGCCCCGTCTGGAAGTACTCCGCGTAGACGGAGCCGACCGGGTCGACGCCGATCACGCGGAGCTTCGGGTCCTTCTCCTTGAAGAACTTCCCCGCCCCCGAGATCGTCCCCCCGGTCCCGATCCCGCACACGAAGGCGTCGAGCCTCCCGCCGCAGTCCTCCCAGATCTCGGGCCCGGTCGTGCGGTAGTGGGCGCGGGGGTTCTCGGGGTTCTCGTACTGGTTCGTCCAGAACGAGTTCGGGATCTCCCCCGCGAGGCGGCGGGCGACCTGGTGGTTATTGCGCGGATCCTCGGGCGGGACCGCCGAGGGGGTGACGATGACCCTCGCCCCGAAGGCCTTCAGGAGGTTGATCTTCTCCTGGCTCATCTTGTCGGGGATCGTGAAGATCATCCGGTACCCCTTGGCCGCGGCCGCGAGCGCGATCCCCATCCCGGTGTTCCCGGAGGTGCACTCGATCACGGTCCCGCCCGGCTTGAGCCTCCCCGAGCGCTCCGCCTCCTCGATCATCTGGAGGCCGATCCGGTCCTTGACGGAGCCCCCCGGGTTCGCGGACTCGACCTTGAGGAGGACCTCGGCGGGGATCCCGCGCGCCATCCGCTCGGACAGGCGGACCATCGGCGTGCGGCCGATCGTCTGGACGATGCTGTCGTAGATCGGCAAGGTCGGCCCGGTCCCGTTATAGAGACGCCCGGGAAGGGGTGTCAAAATCCGCGCGTGGACGTCCCCTCCCTCGATGCGCTCGAGTTCGGGCGGGCGACCTCCCTCGTCGCGGCCCGCGCGACGGGGCCCCTCGGGGCCGACCGCGTGCAGTCGGAGCGACCGTCGGGGGACCGGGAGGAGGTCGAGCGGCGCCTGCGCGAGACCTCCGAGATGATGCTCCTCCTCGCCGCCGGGGAGGCGCCCTCCCTCGCGGGGGCGGGGGATCCGAGGGGCTCCCTCGCGAAGCTCGCGGAGGGGAGCGCGCCCCTCGAGCCGAAGGAGCTCCTCGCCCTCGACGGCTTCCTCGCCGCCGCCGAGGCGGCGCGGGACTCCCTCGGCGGGCGGGGGGATTGCCCGGCCCTCCGCACCCTCGCCCGCGGGATCGCCGACTTCGCCGCCGTGCGCACCGAGCTCGGGCGGACGGTCGACCCCGACGGCTCGATCCCCGACCGCTCCAGTCCCCGCCTCGCGCGCGTGCGCGGGGAGATCGCCCTCCTCGAGCAGGAGATCGCGGGGAAGGTCGAGGCGCTGCTCCGTCGCCCGGGGCTGCGGCCGCACCTCCAGAGCCGCAAGCCGGTGTGGCGCGACGGTCGGGTCCTCCTCGCGGTGAAGAGCGGATCGAGGGGACGGATCCCGGGGGTCCTGCACGAACGCTCCGGCACGGGCGCGACGGCCTTCGTCGAGCCCCCCGAGCTGGTCGAGCCCGGCAACCGCCTCGCCGACCTCCGGGTGCGGGAGCGACGGGAGACGGCGGCCGTCCTGCTCGCGGCGACCCGCCGCCTCCTCGCGGTGCGCCCGGCGATCGAGGAGGCGTGCACGCGGGTGGGCGCGCTCGACGCCGCCCTGGCGAAGGCCCGCTACGCCCGCGAGGTCGGGGCGACCGTCCCCGCGATCGCGGAGGGGAGGACCCTCGAGCTGCGCGGGGCGCGCCACCCCCTCCTCCTCGAGGCGGTGCGGCGGGCCCTCCCGGGCGCCCCCGCCGAGGTCGTCGGGATCGACCTCCGCCTCGGTTCGGACTTCGACCTCCTCCTCCTGACGGGGCCGAACACGGGAGGGAAGACCGTCGCCCTGAAGACGGCGGGGCTCCTCGCGGCGCTCGCGCTGGCGGGCTTCCCGGTCTGCGCGAGGGCGGGGACGACGGTGCCCCTCTACGACGCCTTCTTCGTCGACATCGGGGACGAGCAGGAGATCGCGCAGTCCCTGTCGACCTTCTCCTCCCACCTCCGCCGGATCGCCCCCGCCCTGGAGCGCGCGGGGGAGCGTTCCCTCGTCCTGCTCGACGAGCTCGGCTCGGGCACCGACCCGGCGGAGGGGGCGGCCCTCGCGCGCGCGATCCTCGAGCGGCTCCTCGAGCGACGGGCGAGCGTGCTGGCGACGACCCACCTCGGCCCCCTGAAGTCCCTCGCCTACGTCCACCCCCGGGCGGAGAACGGCTCCGTCGAGTTCGACGCCCCGACGCTGCGCCCGCTCTACCGGCTCCGCATCGGGCTGCCGGGAGAGTCGAACGCGCTCGCCGTCGCCGCCCGCCTCGGCCTTCCCGGGGAGGTCGTCTCGAAGGCTCGCGAGTCCCTCGCCGGCGAGCGCCACCCCCTCGATCGCGCCGTCGAGGAGGTCCGGGACCGCAGGGTCGAGGCGGAGCGCGCCCTCGAGGAGGCCCGGCGGCTGGGGGAAGAGGCCGCCCGGGAGCGCTCGGAGGTCGAGGCCGCCCGTCTCGCCCTCGAGGAGGCGCGTCGCTCGGTCGCGGCGGAGGCGGAGTCGGTGGTCGAGGAGTCCTTCGGCCGGGCCCGGCAGGTCCTCGAGGAGGAGATCGGGGCCGCGCAGGCGCCGGCCGTCCGCGGCGGCCTCGAGCGCCTTCGCGGGCGGCTCGCGGAGGCGCTGCGCTCGACCCCGTTCGGGGAGCGCCGGCTCGCCTTCCTCCGGAGGCTTCGGCGCGACGACCTCGTCTACCTGCGCCGATTCCGCCAGCGCTGCCCGGTCCGGAAGGTCGACTTCGACCGGGAGGTGCTCTCGGTCCTCGTCGGGGGGATGCGGATGGAGGTCCCCTTCGACGAGGTCTCGTTCGTCGAGGTCCCGCCGGGACCGGGATGAGCGACCTCCGCTACCGGACGGCCGGGGAGTCGCACGGCCCGGCCCTCCTCGCGATCGTCGAGGGGGTCCCCGCGGGGCTGCGCCTGGAGGCCTCCGCGATCGACGCCGACCTCGCGCGCCGGCAGGGAGGATTCGGCCGCAGCCGCCGCCAGGCGCTCGAGCGCGACCGGGTCCAGATCCTCTCGGGGCTCAAGCGGGGACGGACGCTCGGCTCCCCGATCGCCCTCCTCGTCGGCAACGCCGACGACTCGATCGACCGCCTGCCGAACCTGCGGGCGCCCCGACCCGGGCACGCCGACCTCGCCGGCTGCCTGAAGTACGGCACGAGGGACGTCCGCGCGGTCCTCGAGCGCTCGAGCGCCCGGGAGACGGTCGCCCGCGTCGCGGCAGGCGCCGTCGCGCGGGCGCTGCTGCGGGAGTTCGCCGTCGAGGCGTTCGGCTACGTCCTCTCGATCGGCGCGGTCCGCGCCGCCCGGCGCCAGGTCCCCGCCTGGACGGGAGGGCCCCTCGAGTCGGAGGGGCTCGCCCGGCTGGGGGAGGCGCGCGCGGCGAGGGACGCCTCCCCTTTCGCCTCGCTCGATCCGGGCGCCGCCGGCGCGATGCGGCGGGAGGTCGAGGCGGCGGCCCGGCAAGGGGACACGGTCGGGGGGCTCTTCGAGGTCGTCGCGCTCGGGGTGCCTCCCGGCCTCGGCTCCTTCGCAACCGGGGAGGGGCGGATCGACGGCCGGCTCGCCCGGGCGCTGATGTCGATCCCGGCGGTGAAGGGGGTCGAGATCGGGCTCGGGTTCGCGGCGGCGCGGATGCGCGGCTCGCGGGTCCACGATCCGATCCTCCGGAAGGACGGGGGAGGGTGGGGGGGATGGGCACGCGGCGGGAACAGGGCGGGGGGGGTCGAGGGGGGGGTCACGAACGGGGAGCCCCTCCTCGTTCGCGCCGCGATGAAGCCCCTCCCGACCCTGCGGCGCGGCCTGCCCTCCGTGAACCTCGAGACCCGCGTCCCGGAGCGGGGGACCTTCCAGCGAAGCGACGTCTGCGCCGTCCCCGCCGCTTCCGTCGTCGGGGAGGCGGCGGTCGCGTTCGAGATCGCTCGGGCGTTCCTCGAGAAGTTCGGGGGAGACTCGATCTCCGAAGTCTCCGCCGCCCGGCGCGCGTACCTGGAATCCTTGGGCTCGGTCTGACCGGGGTTTGCGGTGGGTGCGGAACTTTTCTCTTGACCATCGGGGTCGCCAACCTAGCATCTTCGGTTTTTCCCCGCCGGGGGTCGGATCGCTAGCGTAGCTCAACGGCAGAGCACCCGCCTTGTAAGCGGGCGGCTGTGGGTTCGACTCCCTCCGCTAGCTCCAGTGCGGACGTCCGTGGGCGCGGTCGCCGCGGTCGCCACTCCCTGGAGCGGAACCGGAGCCGGGCGGGAACCAAGTCGATGGCGAAGCGGCGGGGAGATTCCGGAGCGGCCAAACGGGCCAGACTGTAAATCTGGTGGCACTGCCTTCGGGGGTTCGAATCCCTCTCTCCCCACCCTTGCGCCAGCGAACGCGCGAGCGCGGGCGTAGCTCAATGGTAGAGCTCGAGCCTTCCAAGCTCGCTACGTGGGTTCGATTCCCATCGCCCGCTCCAGGTCGGCCGACCGCGACGACCCCCTTCCCGCGCCCGCGGCGGGTGGGGGGGAAGCTGGTGTAGCTCAGCCGGTAGAGCACCTCCTTGGTAAGGAGGAGGTCACGGGTTCGATTCCCGTCACCAGCTCCATCGACGCGGGGAGGCCCCCCCGGGAGCAGGCCTCGGCGACGGCGGAGACGAGATCGGACATCGGAGAAACGGAACATGGCGAAGGAAGTGTTCAAGCGCGAGAAGCCCCACGTCAACGTGGGGACCATCGGCCACATCGACCACGGCAAGACGACCCTCACCGCGGCGATGACGATGGTCCTCGCGGGCAAGGGGGGGACGACGAAGGTCAAGAGCTACGCCGACATCGCGAAGGGGGGGACGGTCCGCGACGCGAGCAAGATCGTCACGATCGCCGTCGCGCACGTCGAGTACGAGTCGGGCAAGCGCAACTACGCGCACATCGACTGCCCCGGGCACGCCGACTACATCAAGAACCTGATCACCGGGGCGGCGCAGA
>CBRGOK010000194.1:0-6925 GCA_967798035.1 uncultured bacterium | reverse complement strand
GGGGAGAAGGGGAGGCACCCGATCCCCTCGGATCCCCCGCGGAGCACGCCGCAGCTCCGGAAGACCGGCTCCAGCTCGGCGATCCAGGAGTCGCAGCCGACGAGGAGGGCGCGCTGCGCCCGACCGGAGGCCACGGCCTCGAAGGCGAGCCGCGCCGCCTCGAGCCCGTCGTAGAGGAAGGTGGACACGGCGTGCGCGCCGCCGTGGAGTCGCCGCTCGATCGCGAGGTGGCCGGCGGTCGCGTTGAGGACGCTCTCCGTGAAGAGCATCGGGCTCGGTCCCGTCCGCCGGATCACGGCGGCGTGGAAGTCCCGGCTGTGGTCGAGGCACCCCAGCGCCGAGGCGGCGAAGACCGCGTCGACCGCGTCGGGAGCGTCCGCCTCCAGGCCGGCCGCGCGCCACGCCTCGAGGGCGGCGCAGGCGGCGAGGCGGACCGCCTTGGCCATCCTTCGAGGGTCGCGCACCCCCTCGGCTTCCCCCGGCTCGAAGGGCTCGATCGGGCCGGTCGCGACCGTCCCTCCCCTCCAGGCCTCGAGCGTCGCCCGACGGCCGACGCCGATCCGGGTCACCGCGCCGACGCCCGTGACGAGGACTCCGCGGTCCCCCTTCATCCTTCCTCCCGGCGCAGGCAGAGGCTCGCGCAGGATCCGCCGAAGCCGAAGGAGTTCGAGAGGGCGACCGGCCCGCCGATCGGGACCGCCCGGCCCCCGTCGAGCGAGAGCCCCTCGAACTCCGGGTCCGCCTCGCGGAAGCCGGCCGAGGGAGGAGCGTGACGCTCCTCGAGGGAGAGCCAGGCGAAGACCGCCTCGATCGCCCCTGCGGCCCCCAGGGTGTGGCCGACCGCCCCCTTGCTCGCGGAGACGGGCAGGCGCGCGAGCCCCTCGCCGAAGAGCCGGCGCATCGCCCGGTACTCGCTCCGGTCGTTGAGGATCGTCGCCGTGCCGTGGGCGTTCACGTGCGCGACGCCGGCGGGGGGGAGCCCCGCGTCGAGAAGCGCCTCCCGCATCGCCGCCTCGGCCCCCGACCCGTCGGGATGCGGCTGGGTGAGGTGGTGCGCCTCGGCGGCCTCCCCGTAGCCGGCGATCTCGCCGAGCGACTTCGCCCCCCGCGACCGGGCGTGCGCGCCCGACTCGAGCACGAAGAAGGCGGCCCCTTCCCCGAGGTGGAATCCGCTCCGCGCCCGGTCGAAGGGACGCCCGGCGTCCGCGGTGAGGAGGTTCAGGGATCCGAACCCGGCGAACGTGTATTCGCTCATCGGGTCGAGGCCGCCCGCCAGGGCGAGGTCGAGGACGCCGTCGCGGATCCGGCGCACGGCGAGGCCGATCGCGCTCGCCCCCGCGGCGCAGGCGTCGTTCACGTTGAGCGAGGGGCCGTGGAGGCGGAGCCGGCCGGCGAGGTCCCGGGTCTGGTGAGCGGGGAGCGCCTGGAGGAGGGGGGGATAGATCGCGCCCTCGGGCCCGCGCTCGAGGTACGAGGCGAGGAACCTCCCCCCCGACCGCATCCCTCCGAGCGTCGTCCCGACGCAGAGACCGAAGCGCTCGCGCGCCCCGAGGGTGATCCCGAGTCCGGACCGCTCGAGCGCCTCCATCCCGGCGACGAGGCCGAGCTGCGTCGCCCGGTCGAGTCGGCGCAGGTCCTTCCCCTCGGGGAGGGACTCGGGGAAGCCGGGCACCTCGGCGCACCGCTTCACCCGGTAGGGCGCCGGGTCGAAGGTCGCCGCCTCCCGGACGGCGCACTCCCCGGCGAAGAGCGCGCGGCGGTTCGCCTCGAGCCCCACCCCGAAGGGGGAGACGACGCCGACGCCGGTGATCGTGACGGGTTCGCCCAAGCCCTTCGAACGAGGAGCCGGGGGATGCTACCCCCTCCTCCGGGGCCCGGCATCCGGTCACGGCCGCTCGAACCGCGACGCGTCGACTTTCGCGAGGGGCCGGACGGAGGCCATCTCGTAGCGCGTCGAGTCCCCCGTCCGTCCGATCCACTCGAAGGCGCGCGGCAGTCCGTCCTCGGCGCCGACCTCGAAGCGCAGCTCCCGCACGGATCGGGCGAGGGGGTCGTCCGGCGAGCGGGGAGTCAGCCGGAGCGCGCGGATCGGGCCCCCGCCCTCCTCCGCCAGCTCGAAGCGCTCCCGGATCCTCACGAGCGCCTCCGCGTCGGGGAGGCCGAGGAGGGGGAGCAGGGCGCAGGCGCCGGTCGGGTCGACGCCGCTGAACTCCGGCTTCGCCGTCTCCCCGCGATAGACCTCGATCCGTTCGCCCCGCGCGAGGAGGAGGCTCTTGCGCGGCTCACGGATCTCGACGCGGAGTCGGCCGCGCCGGTCGAAGAGCATCGAGCCCCGGGAGACGATCGGCTCCTCGAGCTGCGCGACGCTCTCGCGCAGGGTGATCTCCGACTCCAGGCCGGCCAACCCCTCGGACTTCTTCTGGACGAACGCGAGGAGTTCGCCCGCCGGCCGCGTGGCCGGCGCGCTCGCCGGCTCCTGCGCGCCCATCGCGGCGACAGCGAGGACGAAGAGTCGCTTCACGCCGGCGCCGCCCGCAGCGCTCCCGGCCGCCCGGCTCCCGCCTCCTCGAGGATGGGCGAGGGGCTGAAGTACTGGTCCGGATATTCCCGGAGGTATCGCTCCGCGACCTCGAGCGTCCGGCGCACGAGGTCCTCGATCGCCGCCGCGCGGCCCTCTCTCGTGTTCTCCGGCGGCCGGATCGGCTCCTCGAACACGACGCGGTACTTCCCCGCGCCTTCCCGGAGGACGAACGAGGGGAGGATGGGCGCCCCCGACGCGAGGGCGAGCGCGGCGTAGCCGCTCGGGACCCGCGACCGGCGGCCGAGGAACGTCGCCTCGATCGCGGGCCCCCCGAGCGCTCGATCGACGAGCAGCGCGAGGACCCCCCCCCGGCGCAGCCAATCGACGGCCCGCACGGCCGAGAGCGCGTCGGTCCCGATCTTGATCGTCTCGACTCCGAGGCGCTTCCGCGTCTCGATCCGGAACCCCTCGATCGCCTCGTCCTCGTCCACCGCGCTCACCACGGCGAGGGGATAGCCCCTGCGCGCGAACAAGATCCCCCCGACCTCCCACGCCCCGAGGTGGGCCGTCGCAACGATCACCCCGCGCTTGCCGGGCTCGAGGGCGAGCAGACGCTCGAGCCCCTCGTAGCGGAGGATGTGCTCGTCAACGCGCCCCGGGTCGACGCGCAGCAGGTAGAACGTGTCGCATAGCACGTCGCAGTAGTTCCAGATCGTCCGCCGGGCGAGGGCGCGGCGAGCCCTTAGGTCGAGGTCCGGGCGGAGCGCCCGCACGTTCGCCTCGACGATTCGCCTCTGCGCGGTCGGCAGGAGGACGTCGCGCGCGCCGAACCCCCGGCCGACGGCGTACGAAAGTCTCCGCGGGAGGAGCCCGAGGAGACGCTCCCCGAAGCGGTACCAGCCGAGGGTGTTGTGGGGGTGGCGGGCCGGCAAGGGGCGCCCAGTTTACGGGTCCCGCGCGGGGGGGGATCGGCGCCGACCCTTCTCCCGGGGGGGGTTACGTCCCGGGTCCCCCGCGCTACCGACCGACGGACGCGCGCCCTTCCGGCACTTCCGAGCCTCCCGAAAACCGCCGGGGCCTCTCGTGCGTCTGTATCCCTGCATGGACCTCGGAGCGGGACCCAGCCCGGACGGCCACCCGCTGGCCCTGAGGTTCCTCGCCCTCCGCGACCGGCTGGCCGGGACGGCCTTCCACGTCCTCGGCGACCGGCAGGAGGCCCGCGAGGCCGTGCAGGAGGCCTTCCTCCGGTGCTGGCGATCGCGGGCCTCGACCAACGGAGTACGGGACCTCGACGCCTGGGTCTTCTCCGCCGTCCTCAATGCGGCGAGGGATCTCCGCCGCCGGAGCGCCGTGCGCCGCGCCGACCCGTTGCCCGTGGAGGAAGCGATGCAACCGACCAGTCTGGAACCCGGCCCCGCGGCCCTCGCCGAGCGACGCGAGGCGGTCGCCCGCGTGCGCTTCGCGATCGGCGCGCTTCCTGAGGCCGAGCGGGAGGTCTTCCTCCTTCGCGAGAACGGGGACCTCACGTTCGAAGCGATCGCATCTCTCCTCCACGTGCCGGTCGGCACGGCGAAGACCCGGATGCGAGCGGCGCTGCGGCGGATCCGGGAGGCGCTTTCGCCGCCCGACCCTCTTTTCGCCGAGCGGAGGACCCTGCAGTGAAAGGTGGACCCATGGATGCCTGCTTGACCGCGAAGGAACTCCTCCTCGACCACCTGTACGGCGCTCTCGACGAGGCCGAAGAGAAGGCCCTCCTCGACCACCTCGGCTCCTGCGAGGGATGCCGGGGCGCGCTCGAGAAGGCCCGCGCGCAGCGCGGCCTCCTCTCCGAGGCGGCTCGGCTCTCGGCCGACGACCTGAGCTTCTCCCCGCCTCCGCCTCCCCGCTCCTTCCCGTTCACGGTTCCGCGCCGCCTCGCCGCCGCGGCCGCCGCCCTCCTCATCCTCGGGCTCGGCGGCCTCGCCTACCGAGCCCACGAGCGGTCGAAGATCCTCGCTCGGTTCCCGCACATCTCGGTCCTCGGCCCCTCCGCCGTCCCTGCCGGAACGCCGGCGCAGTTCCTCGTCGAGGTCCGCGACCTCGATGGCGACCCGATCCGCGCGGAGGTCTCCGCCGACATCCAGCGCGCGGGGGGCCGGGAGACGCAGCAGTCGGTGACCGACCGCGAGGGCCAGGTGCGCCTCGCCGTCAACGCCGGCGCCGGGAGCCCCGGCGAGCAGATGCTCGTCGCCTTCCGCGTGACGACGCCCGACGGGACGAATCAGCGCGGTTCGACCATGCTCGTGCGCGACGCGACCCGGCTCCTCGCCCGCGTCTCCACCGACAAGCCCCTCTACAGGCCCGGCGAGACCGTCCGCGTCCGGGCGCTCGCCCTCGAGAGATTCCGCCTGACGCCGGCCGGCGACCTGCCGATCCGCTTCCAGGTCCTCGACCCACGTGGGTCGCTCTTCGCCGACCAGATCGTCCCCGCGGTCGCCGGCGTCGGCGCATGGACCTGGGAGATCCCCGAAGGGGCGCCCGGAGGCGAGTACCGGCTCGTCCTGTCCGGCGAGACCGGCGGCTTCGCGATGTTCCCCAAGACCGAGCGCAAGTTCATCGTCCGCTCCTACCGCGTTCCCCGCATCAAGGGGGAGATCGACTTCGACCGCGACGCCTACGGCCCGGGCGCCACCGGCGTGGCGACGGTCTCCGTCGAGCGGGCCGAGGGGGGCGTCCCCACCGGCGCCGCGCTCGACGCGACCGTCACGGTCGACGGGAAGGAGGTCTCGCGCGAGACGCTCGTCCTCCCCGGGACGGGCGAGGCGAAGTTCCACTTCTCCCTCCCCAAGGCGATCGAGCAGGGCCGCGGCACCCTCTCCGTCGTCGTCCGAGACGGAGGGAACGTCGAGACCCTCGCCGAGACCCTCCCCATCGTCGTCGACCGCCTCGACGTGGCGTTCTTCCCCGAGGGAGGCGACCTCGTCGCGGGCCTTCCCTCCCGCATCTACTTCAGTGTCCGGGACCCCAAGGACGAGCCCGCCGACCTCCAGGCGGACGTCCTCGACTCTCGCGGCCGGAAGGTCGCCGTGGCGGAGGTCGAGGACCGAGGGATGGGCCGCTTCGACCTGACGCCGAGAGCGGGCGAGACCTACCGGCTCGTTTCCCGGCGCCCCGACGGAATCGAGATCCGTGGTTCCTTCCCCTCGGTCGCCGAGCGAGGGGTCGTGCTCCGCGCTCTCGACGACGTCACCCTCGCCCGGGCTCCGATCCGGATCGAGGTCGCCTCGACCGAGTCGGGCCGCCACGAGGTCGCGGCCTACTGCCGCGGCGTCCTCGTCGCCCAGGAGAGCGTGACCCTCGAGGCGGGCGGGCGCCGGATGGTCGAGCTTCCCTCGCATCCCGACGTGGGCGGAGCCTTCCGCGTGACCGTCTTCGACCCGGCAGGAAGCCCCCGCGCCGAACGGCTCGTCTCCGTCGAGCCGCCCCATCGCCTGGCACTCGACATCCGGCCTTCCGCCTCGGCCTTCTCCCCGGGCGAGACGGTGAAGGTCGACCTCCTCGCCCGAGGCGAGGACGGCCGGCCCGCCCGGGCGGTCTTCGGCGTGAGCGTGGTCGACGACGCCGTCGTCTCGCTCGCGAAGGACGAGGACACCCCTTCCCTCCCGATGCACTTCCTCCTCGGCCTCGAGGTCGAGGAACTCGAGAAGGTCGATGTCTTCGCCCGCGGGCCGAATGCGGCCCGTGCCGTCGACCGCCTGCTTGGCGTCCAGGGCTGGCGCCGGTTCGCGTGGCGCGAGCCGTCGGCGTTCCTTGCGGCCAACGCCGAGAAGGGGCCCCGCATCGTCGTCCCCGCCGCCGTCGACACGCCGCAGCGCTCCGACAACGTGGCCCAGGTCCGGACCGCCGTCGCCGTCGCGATGAAGTCGGTGGACGGACAGCTCCGGACAGGGGCCGTCGCGCTGGCGCTCGCGGGTTCGATCGCGCTGATGGTCGTCTCGATCGTCTCTGGCTTCGCGCGGCGCCGTCCTCTCCGCGTCGCCATGGGTCTCGCGAGCGCGGGGCTCGCGGTCTTCCTCTGCGTAGCCCTTTTCCCGGGGGCTCTACCCAAGGACGCGATGCAACTTGCGTGGCTCGAATCACCGGAGCGTGCCGCGGAGCTCCCCGTGATTGACTTCAACGGTTTTGGCGGTGGAGAGGGTGGTCGCCCGAACTTTCAGGACAAGGCTGTGATCGAGTGGTTCTGGAATCAGGTGGACCCCAATCACCCGTTGGGGGAGGTGATCGACAGGAAGGCCATCCCGGAGGCCGGGCTCGTCGAGTTCAACAGGGACTTCGAGGCTGCCCTGGTCCTGGAGAACATCGAAGTGGCGGCGGCTCCCGTGGAACCGGTGGGTGAGGAGTTCTTCGCGGCCCAGGGCGACCCGC
>CBRGOK010000193.1:0-6966 GCA_967798035.1 uncultured bacterium | reverse complement strand
GGGATGATGGACACGGTCCTCAACCTGGGCCTCAACGACCGGACGGTCGAGGGGCTCGCCCGGGCGAGCGGGAACGGGCGGTTCGCGTGGGACTCCTACCGCCGCTTCGTCCAGATGTACGGGGACGTCGTGATGGGGCTCAAGCCCGCCTCGAAGGAGGAGGTCGACCCCTTCGAGGCGATCCTCCACCGGGTGAAGGGGGCCAAGCGGGTCGCCGAGGACACGGCTCTCTCGGAGAAGGACCTGCGGGGCCTGGTCGCCGCCTTCAAGGAGGAGATCGCCCGCCGCACGGGGAAGACCTTCCCCGAGGACCCCGAGGAGCAGCTCTGGAACGCGATCGGGGCGGTCTTCCGCTCCTGGAACAACCCCCGGGCGATCGCGTACCGGAGGCTGAGCGGGATCCGCGGGGACCTCGGCACGGCGGTGAACGTCGTGGCGATGGTCTACGGCAACCTCGGGGAGGACTCCGCGACGGGGGTCGCCTTCACGCGGGACCCCGCCACGGGGGAGCCGGTCCTCTACGGGGAGTACCTCCGCAACGCCCAGGGGGAGGACGTCGTCGCGGGGACGCGCACGCCGCGCCCGATCGCGGAGCTGCGCCGGGAGATGCCGGCGTGCTACGCCGAGCTCGAGCGGATCCGCGGGATCCTCGAGCGCCACTACCGGGAGATGCAGGACGTCGAGTTCACGATCCAGCAGGGCCGGCTCTGGATGCTCCAGTGCCGGACGGGGAAGCGGACCGGCTTCGCGGCGGTGCGGATCGCCGTCGACATGGTCGAGGAGGGGCTCGTCACGAAGGAGGAGTCCCTCGCCCGCGTCGACCCGGAGTCGCTGAACCAGTACCTCCGCCCGGTCTTCGACGTCGAGGACAAGCGCAAGGCGATCGCGGCGGGGAAGCTCCTCGCGAAGGGGCTCAACGCCGGACCCGGCGCGGCCTCCGGCAAGGTCGTCTTCCACGCGGAGGACGCCGAGGCGTGGGCCGGACGGGGCGAGACCGTCATCCTCGCGCGGACCGAGACGAGCCCGGAGGACATCCGGGGGATGGCCGCGGCGGCCGGGATCGTCACCGTCCGGGGCGGGATGACCTCCCACGCCGCGCTCGTCGGCCGGCAGATGGGGAAGGTCTGCGTCGTCGGGTGCGGGGCGCTCGAGATCGACCTCCCCTCCCGGACGATGCGGGCGGGGGCGCGCGCGATCCGCGAGGGAGATTGGGTCTCCCTCGACGGGACCACCGGGGAGGTGATCGCCGGGAAGGTCGAGACCCGGCCGAGCGAGGTCCTCGAGGTCCTCCTCGAGCGCAGCCGGCCGGCGGGCCGCTCTGAGACCTACGGGCGCTTCGCGAAGCTGATGCGGTGGGCGGACGCGGCGCGGAGGCTCCGCGTGCGCGCGAACGCGGACCAGCCCGACCAGGCGGCGACCGCGGTCGCGTTCGGCGCGGAGGGGATCGGACTGTGCCGGACGGAGCACATGTTCTTCGGGCCCGGGAAGATCGGTCCGATGCGCGAGATGATCCTCGCGGAGGACGCGGAGGGGCGCCGCCGGGCGCTCGCGAAGCTCCTGCCGCTGCAGCGGGCGGACTTCGCGGGGATCTTCCGCGCGATGGGGCCCCGCCCCGTCACGGTCCGCACCCTCGACCCCCCGCTCCACGAGTTCCTCCCGAACGAGCCGAAGGCGATCGCCGAGGTCGCGGCGGAGGCCGGGATCACCCCCGAGCGCGTCGCCGCCCGCGCCCGGGCCCTCCACGAGGGGAACCCGATGCTCGGCTTCCGCGGCTGTCGCCTCGGGATCGTCTTCCCCGAGATCACGGAGATGCAGGCGCGCGCCCTCTTCGAGGCGGCCTGCGACGTCGCCGCCGAGAAGGTGGCGGTCCGGCCGGAGATCATGGTCCCGCTCGTCGGGACGAGGAAGGAGTTCGACCTCCAGGCCGAGATCCTCCGCCGCGTCGCCGAGGAGGTCTTCCGGGAGAAGGGGCGCCGCGTCCCCTACCTCGTCGGGACGATGATCGAGGTGCCGCGCGCGGCCCTCGCGGCCGCGTCGATCGCCGAGGCGGCGGAGTTCTTCTCCTTCGGGACGAACGACCTCACCCAGACGGCGATCGGCCTCTCCCGGGACGACGCCGGGACGTTCCTCCCCCACTACGTGGAGGCGGAGATCTACGAGCGCGACCCCTTCGTCTCGATCGACCGGGACGGCGTCGGGCGGCTCATGCGGATCGCCGTCGAGGAGGGGAGCCGCGCCCGTCCCGACCTGAAGGTCGGCATCTGCGGGGAGCACGGCGGGGATCCCTCCTCCATCGCCTTCTGTGAAGAGCTCGGGCTCGCCTACGTCTCCTGCTCCCCGTTCCGACTCCCGATCGCCCGGCTCGCCGCCGCCCAGGCCGCCCTGGCGGGGAAGGGGCGCGCCCGGCGGGCGGAGGCGGCGTCGGACACCAAGGCGGCCCGGAAGGGGCGGCGCCCCAAGGCTCGCCGGAGGGCGCCCCGGCGGACCGGGGCTCAGCGGAGGAAGGAGCCGATCCCGGCGGGGACCTGAAGCGCGAGGGGCCCGCTCGGGCCGAGGAGGCCGAAGTCGTAGGGCCCGGCGGTCCCCGGCCCGAGGGCGAATCCGGGGAGGCCCAGCGGGGAGTAGGCGAGGGTCCTCGAGAAGGTGACGGAGGGGAGGTCCGTGTACGTGACCTGCCCGCCGGGGACCTCGACCTGGACCAGCATCTCGCTCCCGTTCGTCGCCGACGCGATGAGCGCCACCTCCGTCCCGGAGGGGTGGAAGGCGAGGGAGGCGACGGAGACCCAGGTGGGGCCGGAGGCGAGCGTGGCCGCCGTGGAGGTCGTCCCCCCCTCGATCACGACGAGCTCCGGCAATCCCGAGGGTCCGCGCGCGGGGAATACCAGCCTTCCGCCGGCCGGTCCGACGCCGTCGGGATCCCACGCCTGGCCCTGGTACGCGACGCTCGCGGTGGCGGAGGCCGTATCGAGGAGGCGAAGCGCCACCCCGCCCGGCGCCAGGGACACGATCCCCATCCCCGAGTTCCCGGGGAGCTTGAAGGCGTCCAGGATCGAGAGCGACGCCGTGTCGAGGAACGGCGGGGAGGTGCTCCCGTTGGTCGCCGTCAGGTTGGTCACCGTGAGGGCGTTGCCCGGCCCGACGCTCGCCCGGTAGTAGTCGAGTTGCTCGAGGGGATTGCCCCCGAGGGCCCCCTCCCCCCCCGCGGCGAACTCGACCTCGTTCGCGTACCCGATGGTGATCACGACGACGCTGTCGATGTAGGGCTCGAAGATGGCATCCGGGGTGACGTGCACGGGGGGGCCCCCCGCCGTCGGTCGGACGTAGAGCTCCTCCTCCCCGTTCACCTCCTTGAGGTAGGCGATCGTCGACCCGTCCGGGGAGAAGGCGAGCGTCGGCCCGTGGGCGAGGACGGGCTGATAGCCGGGCCCGAGGTACTCGCCGGGGTCCTGGGTCAGGTTCGCGGGGGATCCCGACGGAGGCGTGAGGACGTAGATGTCCCTCTCCTCGTCGTCCTCCCCCGCGACGAACGCGAGCGTGCTCCCGTCCTCGGAGACGGCGATCTCCCGCACCACCTTGTCCGGGACCGAACCCCCCGACGGGGGGAGCGGCACCGGGGTCGCGGGGCCCGTCCCGTCGGTCGGGGCGCGGTAGACCTCCTCCCCGCCGACCGTGAAGAAGAGGGTCCCGGCCGCGAAGGTGAGGGACCTCGCGTCGACCTCGAGCACCCCGGTCCCCCCCGCGTTGAACGCCTTCGTCCCCTCGGGGAAGAGGCTCCCGTCGATGGAGAGGAGCCAGACGTCCCCCCCCGCCTGGGTCCGGGTCGCGACCGCCAGCCGCGTGCCGTCGCTCGATCCGGCGACCGTGCGGAGGAAGGGGTCCGGGAAGAAGGGGACTCCGGTCACCGGCAGCTCGATCAGGATCCGCGGCATGGCGTCCGGTCCCACCGCGAGGAATCCGTAGACCCCGCCCCGGCGGTAGTGGAAGACCGAGGTCCCGCCCGGAAGGAGGACCCGCGCCTGCCCGTCGTCCGTGACCAGGCGCCGGGGGCGCGCCGGGTCGAAGCGGCGGATCTCGAGCCTCCCGGCGAGGTCGATCGGCATCAGGGAGAAGTCGTTCTCCCCGCTGGCCGGGAACGGGATCGCCGAGCCGTCCTCCTCGACGACGTAGATCGCGAGGTCGTCCGCCTCGTCGCCGACGGCGACCGTGAAAGCGGGAGCGGCCCCTCCCCCTCCCAGCTGCCCGCGAACGGGGGCGGACCCCGCGATCGACGCGAGGAGAACCCCGAGGGCGGACACCCGGCCGCCGCCACGACAACGTCCCTTCATAGGGCACCTGCGCCGGAAGGCGCCGCGGGATGATACCCACCGCCCTCCCCTGCGGGAAGCCACCTCTTTTCCCGTTTCCCCTTTTCCGATCCCGGAGGATTCCCCAATCCTCCTGGGCTCCCTCTAGGAAGCCGTATTCAGATCGGCTCGTCCCGGCCCGGGACCTTAGCCCCGCCCCCCGGGCCTCCTCCTCCCCCCTGCGAAGCGGCGCGGCCCCGCCGGAGGCGGGGCCGCGCGCGGATCGGGGGCGTCCGGGCTACTGTCCCGTCCCCTTCGCGACCGCGGGGAGTGCCTCCCCGGCCCCTTCCCCCCGCTCCCCGAAGAAGCGGTCGACTTCGGCGACGAGGTCGCGGTCGGGTCCCGGCGGGAAGGCGTCGGAGGGGGTCTCGAGCGCGTCCTGCTCGATCACCCGCTGGGCGACATCGAGCCGGTGCTGGCAGTCGGAGAGGACCTGGCGGGCGCGCTGGAGGCGGCCGGCGTCGAGGGCAACCTTCGTCGTCGACTCGAGCGCCTGGACCTGGCGCAGCTGCGCGTGGAGGTGCTGGAGCTGGGTCTCGAGGTTCACCTTCTCCCCCCGGACCGCCTCGAGCTTGGAGCGGGCGGCGACGAGGGAGTTCTCGCGGCTCTCCCGGAGCCGGCGCTTGCTCTCGAGGAGGGAGGCCTCGTTGCGGAAGGCGTCGAAGGAGCGCTCGAGCTCCTTCTCGACGCTCGCGCGCGGGTAGTCGACCCCGGCGAACCGGAAGTGGTCCCCCCCGCCGCCGAGGGTGCCGCGCAGCGTCCGCACCTTCTCCTCCCCCCGGGTCTGCGCCTTCTCGAGCGCGGCGATCTCCCTCTTCAGGGACTCGATCGCGACCTCCTCCTCCGCGATCACCTTCTTGCACGCCTGGATCTCCGGGAGGATCCCGTCGATCAGCCCCTCGGCGCGTCGCAGCTCGAACTCGATCGGGATCCGCTCCTTCCCCGCCTTCGAGGCGAGGTTGACCCCCGTGCCGACGTAGGAGGGGAAGTGCGCCCCGAAGACCGCGAAGCCCACGCCGAGGACCGCGAGGGCCCCGAACGCGGTCCACTTGAGGATGCGAAACATCGCGAACGCTCCTTTGCGGTGCGGGATCCTCGGGGCCGCCCGGCGCACCGCGGCCCGAGCGACGGGGCCGGATTACGGGGGCCCCGGACCTTATTTGCCGCGGGAGCGCTCGCGGATCTGGGTCTCGGTGAGGAGGCGCTTCGCCGTGCCCGCGGGCGGAGGGGGAGCGGCCGGGCTCGGCGC
Organism: uncultured bacterium; assembly: GCA_967798035.1. Taxonomy (GTDB): domain Bacteria; phylum Planctomycetota; class UBA1135; order UBA1135; family JAKEFM01; genus JAKEFM01. Next base: position 1,374 of record CBRGOK010000193.1, on the reverse strand, counting down.
GGCCGGAGGGGGGGCGGCCGCGGCGGAGGCCTTCAGGTCCTCGACCTCGACCCGGCAGGCGGGGCAGCCGAGCTCCTCGACGTGGAAGGCGACGAACTCCTGCGCCCCCTTCTGGATCGACCCGCGCCCGTCGAGGTAGGCCTGGAGGAGGGTCCGGTGGGGACAGGAGACGCGCTCCTCGGCCCACAGGCGCGCGATCTCGAGGTCGAAGAGCTCCTGCGGGTCCACCCCTCTCAGCCTCCCCCCGCCTTCCCCCCCTCGGCGTGGAGGTCGGGGAAGAGGGACATCCCCGGGTCCCGGTCGCGCAGCAACTCCCGGACGCGGCGGATCGCGCGGAACTTGATCCCCGCCGCCGCCACCTCGTCCTTCAGGCCGAAGCGCTTCCAGACGTCCTTGTTCCGCACCCCGGCGACGAAGAGCGCCTCGACCACGGCGAGCCGGCGGTGCTGGCCCGCCTCCCACTCCTCCTGGACGAAGCGGCGCAGCGCGTCGACGAGGGCGCGCCGGCGCCGCTCCAGGGTCTCCCTCCCGATCAGGACGCGGCTCGGGGTCTCCTCGTCGCGCTTGCGCGCCTCGAGGCCGGAGAAGACGCTCGAGCCATCCGGGTCGGTCATCGGGCTCCAGGGGAGCGGGCGCTTGCGCCGCAGGAAGTCGATGACGCGGTTCTTGGCGATCCCGAAGAGGTACTGCTCGAAGTTGTACTGGCGGTCGAACCGGCCGATCCCCTCGACCGCGCCGCGGAAGGTGCTTTGGGTCAGGTCCTCGCAGGCGTCGCGGTCGGGGATGTGCTTGCCGACGTAGCGGAAGACGCGCGGCCAGTACTCCCGGATCGCGCGGTCCCACTCCGGTTCGTCGCGCGCCTGGAGCTTGCCCGGATCGGGATCGACCGCGGGGGTCACAGCCCTCGCGCCATCCCGTTGATCACCCGGCCGAAGACCTTGATCAGGAGGGCGGTCACGTAGAACGCGACGAACAGCCCGAAGACGAAGAGCGCGATGCGCATCAGGACGCCCACGATCCGGAACGGGAGGACGGCGAGGAAGGAGACGGCCCGTCCGAGCCCGCGCGCCGCCCCTCCGATCCCGGCCGTCGCTTTCACGAAGATCCCCTCCATCCCCGCCGCGGCCGCGTCCGCCGCCGCCTCGGCAGCGCCCGCTGCCGCAGCCGCCGCACCGCCGGCGGAGGAGGCGGCGATCCCCTTCCCCTCCTCCCCGGCCCGGCCGATCGCGGCCGCCCGCCGCGCCTTCACCCTCCGGCGCAGCGCCCGGAGGTCTCCGATGAACACCTCGCAGCGGTCGCGCAGCCCCATCTCGGGCCGCTCGAAGGGCGCTCCGCCGGACCGCTCCGGCCCGGCGGCGGCCGCGCGGGGGCGGC
>CBRGOK010000192.1:0-6983 GCA_967798035.1 uncultured bacterium | reverse complement strand
CTCGTCCTCGAGGACGAGGTGCGTCCACCCCGGAGCTACGTCTTCAGGGGGGACGATCTCCAAGACGAGCTCTCCCGGCATGAGGGATTCGAAGCGGAAGACGCCCGCCGGATCGGTTTCTCCGCGGAAAAACTCCCCCGGTCCGCCGAGCGGGAACCCGCGGACGAGCGCACCCGCCACCGCGGAACCGTCTCCCTCCCGCGTCACGCGACCGAGGAGGACCGCGCCCCGGTCGAGGGAGACGACGACGAACTCCCCCGCGTACCGGCTCCGCACGGTCTCCGGCGCGAATCCCGGTGCGATCACCCGGAGATCGAAGGGTCGGGCACGCGGCACGGCGATCGCGAACTCGCCGAGCGCGTCGCTCCTCGTCCGGGCGACCGTCCGCGCCTCGCTGGAGTAGGCGAGGTCGAGCACCGAGAACTCGCGGGACTCGACCCGCGACACCTCGATCTCCGCGCCACTCACGCCGGCCCCCTCCGGGTCGATCACGCGGCCCCGCAGGAGATCGTCGGGGTCGACCTCCTGCGCCGGCATGGAGGACGGGCCGCCCGACGATGGAGGCGGCGCTTCCGACCTTGTCCGCTCCGCGTCCGATTGGATCGCCTCGGAGGGCCGACCCTGCTCTTCCACGGGATCGCGACCAGCCGCCCACCCTTGCTCGCGGGGTGACATCCCTGGCCTCCCGCGGGACGCAACCCACAACGCCGCGACGATCAGGGCGAGCGCGATCGCGGCGAGTGCGAACGACTTCTTCGTCACCAGAACCGGCTGGCTCCGCTTCCAGCCGCGCGCCGGCGGATCCTAGCGCGGTCCCACCGAGGGTGAGATCCCGCCGACGCAGGAGGGTCGCGCCGGGTCGGGGAGCGAGGTCCATCCGCAAGCCGGGCGCCTCTCGACGACGAAGACGATCCCCCTCCCGCGACGCTTGGGCCGGGAGAGGGATCGTCCTGGGAAACCGAGCGCCCTAGTCCGGCAGGAGCGTCAGGGCGAGGTAGTTGCTCGCGGCGACGGACGGCCCGGCCGCGAGCTGGAAGCCCTGCGTGTAGACGACGCCGCCCGCGAGCGCCGGGACCGGCGGAATCGGGACCGTCAGCGAGAAGTTCCCGAAGAAGTCGGCGAGGCCGACGAACGAGAAGACGTTGCCCGGGGGGACGTACAGGAAGCAGGCCCCCGGAGGCGCCGGCGCGCCGAGGAGGAAGAGGTCGATCCCGGGGAGGACCGAGATGTCGGCGTCGAAGAAGACGGGCCCGCCGGGGACGAGATTCCCCATGCGCCAGGTGAACGGGAAGCCGACCCGGGGCGGGTCCTCCGTCCACGACGTGGCGGGGATGGCGGTCGCCGTGTTGCAGCCGGTCCCCTGCTGCAGGGGGAGGAGGTAGTCCTCGATCTCGCCGTAGGACGAGGACGCGCCGGCCGCCAGGTGTCCTCCCTCGACGAGCCCGCCGCTCGCGACGAGCCGGGACAGCTTCAGGCGGGTCGGGACCGGGTCGACGCTCCCCGCCGGGACGGCGAGCGGCCCGAGGGTGAAGACGGTCCCCGTGGGGCCCTGCGTCACCAGACCGATCTCCTCGGGGCTCGCCTCGCCCGCGTCGTCCCAGTCGCCGTCGCCGTTCCAGTCGAACCAGGCGCGAACGGCGTCGAACGTCGAGGCGACGGGGTTGGACGCGAGCGCCCGGAGAACGACGGAGGAGCCGGGTCGCATCCCTTCGAGGCGCACGATCCCGTCGTCGTCGCTCCCGTCGTCATCCCACGCCGTCGTCCCCGCCACCGGGAACCCGACGGGGGCGTTCCCGTCCCCGTCGGTGACCGCGCCGAGGCGCTCGTCCGCCGTGCTCCGGATCCCCGCCGGAGGGTACGGGAGGGGCGCGTCCCCGGCGTCGGAGACGGAGCTCCCCGCGAGCGGGGTGAGGTTGGTCCCCCCGCTGCCGGCCGCGACGTAGTCCTCGACTTCGCCGAAGGCGCCAGGATTGGTCGGGTTGACGACGCCGGCGGCGTCACGGGAGAGCCGGATCCGGATCGCCGGGGAGGGGGCGCCGACCGCGTTCTGGGTGAACGGGCCGAAGGTGAAGAACACGGGCACCGCGCCCACGGCGGAGGTCTGCGAGGGGAGCCCGTCCCCGAACGGGGACCACCCGAGGGAGAGCCCCGTCCGCCGCACCCAGATCCGGCAGAAGTCGGCCTGCGTCCCCGCCGGGTTCTGGGCGCGCACGACGACCTGCGCGTTCACGCTGGAGGGGAAGAGGTTCGAGACGGAGACGAGGCCGTCGTCGAAGGAGTCCCCGAACCAGGCGGGGGTGCGCGGATTGGCCTCCGCGGAGACCCCGGTCCCGAGGCGCTCCTGCCCCGCGTTCGTGTGCTGGGCGAGAGGGGCCCCACCCGGCGCGTCCCCGAAGTCGTCGACCGCCCCGGCATCCGGGCCGCACGTGATCGTCAGATTGAACGTCCCGCTCGCGGTCGGCGAGGGGCTCGCGACGCGCAGGCGGTAAGTCGTCCCCGCCGTCGCGCTGAAGGAGAGCGAGGAACGGGGGACGCACACCGTCTGGGCGTTGTCGTTGCAGGCGAGCTCCGACCCGCCGCAGGCGTCGTAGACGGCGAGGAGCGTGTCGGCGAGGGTCGGGGCGCCGGTCACGTCGCAGGTCGCCGCCGTGACGACGCCGGTGCACGACGCCACGTAGGTGAACCAGACGTCCCCGTGCCCCGGCGTGCCGTTCACGCCGCAGGAGGCGACGACGGGCCCGTCCGTCGCGTTCGTGTTGTCGAGGCCGAGGTTCAGTCCGTTGACGACGGGAGTCGCCGCCGCGCAGTCATCGTTCGGGGGAGGCACGGCGCAGCTGACGAGGAGGTCGAAGGACCCGGTGAGCGCGCAGCTCCCCGCGCCCCCGACCCGGACGAAGTAGGACGTCCCCGCGCTCGTCGCGACGGAGACGCGAGGATCCTCGGCGCACACGTCGTCGCTGCAGCCGGCCGCGACGAGCGCGCCACACGTCCCCGTGTAGACGGAGAGGATCGCGTCGAAGTCGGTCACCGCGGGGGGGCAGAGGGAGAAGGTCGTGACCCCGGTGCAGGTGGCCGTGTAGGAGAACCAGACGTCCGCGCCCCCGGAGCCGCAGGTGAAGGCCGGCCCCGCGCTCGCCGTGGCGCCCGTGCTCGAGAGCGTGTTCGTCCCGTTGGTCAGAGCGAGGGCCCCCGTGCACTCGTCGTTCGGCGGGGCCGGGGGGGGAGGGTTGCAGGTCACGACGACGTCGAAGGTGCCGGTGTCCCCCTGCAGGCCCGAGACGCGGAGGATCAGCAGCTGGCCGGTGCTCACGCAGTCGGCCGTGACCTGGGGCAGATTGCCGCAGGCGTCGTCGTTGCAGTCGAGGAGGATGAGCCCGGTCGCGGGGGTGGGGAGGCAGCTGCCGCTGTAGACGGAGAGGGAGGCGTTGTAGCTCGCGCCCCCGCCCACCGCGTTGCAGAGCGAGAAGGTCACGCTCCCGTTGCACGTGGCGGTGTACTCGAACCAGACGTCCGGGTTGGGACCGTTCGAGCAGACGAAAGTGAGCCCCGTCGTCACCGTCGCCCCGACCGAGGTGAACCCGGCATTGAGGCCGTCGACGAGCTGGATCGGGCTGGTACAGGCGTCGTTCGCAGGCTGGGCCGCGAGGGGGGGCGCGAGGAGCGCGGCGATCGCGGGGAGGAGGAGTGGGAACGACGTGGTCCGGGGACGCAGCATGGGCTCACCTCTGCCTTCGCGGTAGCGCGCGGGACGGCCATCCTACCCTGCCGCCCGCGAGGGGGGGGAGCCTGCGGCTCCCGCGCGCACCCCTCAGGCGCAGGAACCGGCGACGAGGTTCTCGGAAAAGAAGGAGGCGCAGATCCGCGCGAACCGGTCGATGTCGCGGTTCGGCCCCTCGAAGGGATGGACCGCCCCGAGGGTGTGCCCCGTCTTCTCGAACACGATCAGCCGCGCCCGCTCCTTGTCGGACCAGTGGTAGAGCGCCTCGGACTCGGCGACCCCGACGATGTGGTCCTCCTCCCCGTGGATGAAGGCGACCGGGACGCGCAGCGAGGGGAGGGCGGCCTCGAGGGAGAAGCGGTGGCGGTTCGCCCGCAGGTCGTCGAGGTAGGACTTCGAGATCCGGACGACGCGGCCGGTGCCCGGCTGGGGGACCTCGAGGTGGCCCTCCCGGTCCATCCGGGCGATCTCCCCGGGGTGGAAGCGGTCGAAGGTCGAGCAGGCCGCGAGGGTGACGACCGTCCGGACCCGGGGGTCCTGGACGGCGTGGAGGAGCGCGACCGAACCCCCCTTGCCGTGGCCGAAAAGGCCGAAAGCGTCGGGGAGACAGCGCTCGGCCCCGGGGATCCGGCGCTCCGCGATCCCGTCGAGGACGACGCCGAGATCCTCGAGCTCGTCGGAGACCGTCGCCTCCTCCGGGGCCGACTCGATCGCGCCGGAGGAGGAGTCGTACGTCAGGCAGGCGAACCCGGACGCGACCAGGCGCTCGGCGAGGAAGGGGTAGAACCCCCAGTCGCGCGAGAGGATCAGCCCGTTCACGAACACGATGACGGGCACCCCCATGCCCCCCTCGGGGAGGCGGAGTTCCCCCTGGACCGCCAGGTGGCGCCGATCCGTCAGACTGAACGCTTCCTCGATCATCGCCGTCCGGGTCGCGGGACCCGCCCTCCCTTCGCCTCCTGACCCTGCGCCTGGGCGCCGAGCGCCCGCGGGCCGATCCCCGAAAGGGACCGCCTCAGCCGCAAGGATTCCTATTCCTCGTCGACCGCCGTTCAACCACTCGCGAATAGCCATCCGGAATTGGGACGCCCGGGGGGGGAACGAGGTTCCCCGCCCCGGAACTTCGTGCCCTTTCTACCCGCCTCCCCCTCCCCGGGTTACACCCCGCGGGTCGAAGGGGCCGGGCTTCCCAAGGTTGCCGCGGGGGGTATCTTCGACCCGGCGTCTCCGGATTGAACCCGACCCTCGACGATCAGCCGCGCCAGGAGTGCGAGTTCGCGCTCGGGTACCGCTTCCTCGATCCCTCCCTCCTCGCCCAGGCCCTGACCCACGCCTCGACCGGAGTGGGCGTCGGCGCCCACAACGAGCGCCTCGAGTTCCTCGGGGACGCCGTCCTTTCCCTCGTCGTCGCGGAGCACCTCTTCGAGACGCGGCCGAAGGACCCCGAAGGTGGCCTCACCGAGCGGAAAAGCGCGCTCGTCTCGCGCCCGGCCCTCGCGCGGGTCGCCGAGCGGCTCCGGCTCGAGAGCTTCCTGATCGTCGGGAAGGGGATCCCGCGGCACCGGCCGCTCCCCCGCTCCCTCCTGTCGAACGCGCTCGAGGCGATCCTCGGCGCCGTCTACGTCGACGGGGGTCTCGAGGCGGCGCGCCGCATCGCCCTCGACTGGCTGCGGCCCGACGCGACCGCGGGGGAGGCGGGGCGCGCGCTCCAGAACCACAAGAAGGCGCTCCAGCAGTACGCCCAGCGCAAGCACGGCAAGCCCCCCTTCTACCGCGTCCTCTCGACGATCGGTCCCGACTGCGCGCGCTCCTTCAAGATCGCCGCCGAGATGAACGGCCGCTCCTTCCCGCCGGCGTGGGGGAAGACGAAGCGCGAGGCGGAGCAGTGGGCGGCGCGGGAGGCCCTCCTCGAGCTCGAAGGGGAGGGTGAGCCGGTTCGCTGACCACTTCGCCCCCGACGTCGCACGGGCGCTCGATCGGCTTCGCCCCGGCGCCGAGATCGAGGTCGGGGGGGCGTGGGGGAGCGCGGGGGCGCTCTTCCTCGCCGCGCTCGCCCGCCGCGCGCAGGGGACCTTCCTCGCCGCCGTCTCCGATCCGGAGGAGGCCGACGCCTTCGCCGCGGACCTGGAGACCTTCGGCGCGACGCCCCTCCCTTTCCCGGCCCGGGAGACCGGCGGCGCGCACCCCGACGCGGAGGCGATCCGGCTGCGCCTCGCCGCCCTCGAAGCTCTGACGCGGGGGCCTGCGGGTCCCGGCGCCCGCGTCGTCGTCGCGCCCCTCCTCGCCCTCCTCCAGCCGGTCCCCGACGCCGCCGATCTGCGACGCTCTCTCCTCCCCCTGGCGACCGGCGAGCCCCTCGACCCGGACGCGACGATGCGCCGGCTGGTCGAGGCGGGATTCGAGCGGCTCCCCCTCGTCGGGGCGCCGGGGGAGGCGAGCCTGCGGGGTGACATCCTCGACCTCTTCCCGTTCGCCTCGCCCGCCCCGGTCCGGGTCGAGCTCCTCGAGGACCGGATCGATTCGATCCGGACCTTCGACCCGGAGACCCAGCGATCGATCGAGGTCCACCCGAGCCTCGCCGTCTCCCTCGCGCGCGAGCCCTCCGCGGACGACGCGGGAAGTCCCCTCCCCGCCGTCCTTCCTCGACCCCTCGCGCTCGTCCGCGTCGAGCCGCTCCGCCTGCGCGACCGGGAGGAGGCGCTCCGCTTCCAGGAGCCCGCGTCCGGGATGCGCTTCGACCGGCTGAAGGCGAGCCTCGGAGACGCCGCTCTCCTCTCCCTCCAGTCCCTCCCCACCTCGGATCTCGACCTCGACGCGCGGCCGATCCAGGGACTCGCGATCGGCATCCGCACCGCCGCGGCCTCCCTGCGCGAGGCCTCCGCGCGCTTCGGGAGCGTCGTCCTCCTCTGCGCGAACGAGGCCGAGCGCCGCCGTTCCCTCGACCTGCTCCGCGACCAGGGGCTGGAGGGGGAGACCGACGGCAGCCCGGTCTCGGTCGAGGTCGGGACGCTCACGGCGGGCTTCCGCCTCCCCTCCGAGCGCATCGCATTCGTCAGCCACCGGGAGCTCGCCGGCGCCCCGGCGATCCGCCGGCCGCGGAAGCTCGCGCGAGCGTTCCGCACCCGCGCGATCGGCTCCTTCTTCGACCTGAAGGAGGGGGACATCGGCTGCCATCCCACCGAGGGCGATCCCGCCACCGGCACGCACAACATCTCGTTCTACTGTGACAACATCGAGAAGACGGTCGGAGAGTTGAAGTCCCGCG
>CBRGOK010000191.1:0-6990 GCA_967798035.1 uncultured bacterium | reverse complement strand
TTCGACGCGCTCGACGGTCGCGCCGGCGCGGCACTCGCCCAGGTAGGGGGAGAGGAGGAGAGCGCCGCCGGGGCCGGTGAGCTCGGCCAGGGCCGGCAGGGCGGGATCGAACGGGAAGAAGCGCAGCGCGAGGCGTAGCTCGTCGACGTACGCGGCGGTCCGGCGGAAGGGGACCACCGCGGGGTGGCCGCACAGCGCCCGGCTGCGCTCCTCCTCGGTCTGCAGGAATCCCGCGCTCTCGGGAGCCGTGCCGAGCAGGACGTACTCGCGTCCCCCCCCGGCTCCGTGCTCGACGCCGACCTTGTAGACGACCTCGAGGCGTCCCTCCTCGAAAGACGAGCGGCGCCGGCGGGGCTTCGCCTTGCACGCCGTCACTCGGATCGGCTCATCCGTGAGCCGCGGGAGTTCGCGCCCGAGGACCTCCCGCATGCGCTCGGAGTCCACCAGGCGTTCGAAGAGGAGGCGCCTCTCGCTCGGAGTCGCCAGCGGCACGCCCGCGCCCCTCGCGGGCGCGGCTCCTCCTCCCCCTCCGTCCTCCTCCTCCCCGCGCCTGGCCGCCTCGCTGCAAGCGCCGGTCATGTTCTCTCGCCCTCGAAGAGTGCGCCCCCCTTCGGCCCCTCCTTCTCGGGGCTGGAGGCTGGCTTCCCGGTTCCCCCTTCTCCGTCTCCGGAGCAGGCAAGGACGAGGACGACCGTCACGGCCGCGGCCAGAGGAACTCCTCGAGGGACGTGCGGTTTCATCGGCCCGACTTCCCCCCCCCGCCCCGTCTACGAAGGTGGATTATCCGGAAGCCGGAGAACCGATCAAGCGCAGGCGCCGGCCCTTCCGGGCGGGAAACGCCTCGCCCGGTCTAGGGTCCGAGTTCCTCGCGCCAGAGCGCGAGAGCGTCGCCGAAGGCGAACCCGAAGGCCCCGGCGAAGGCCTTCTCCTCCCCGTCGACCCGGATCCCGCGGACGTAGCGCATCACCGCCTCCCTCCCGCGCTGGCGGTAGAGCCAGTCGAGGAGGGAGAGGCTCATCGCGTAGGCGAGGCGGATCCGCGCGGGCTCCTTGAGGTCGAGGAAGGAATCCCGGAGCTGCTCCGGCGCGAGGAGCGCTTCGCGCGCGGCGCGCACCGCGCCGTCCGCCATCCTCGCGTCGCGCCCCTCGAGCCTCTGGGCGAGCCCCTCCCCCGCCCAGGTCGGGAGCCCGGGAGCCATCCGGTGGAGGAAGGCGTGGGTCACCTCGTGGCGCAGCACGGGCGGCAGACTCTCGCGCTGCCGGAAGAGCGAGCCGACCGGGACGCGGATGCGGCCGTCGAAGAGCCCGCCGACGTACTCCCCCGTCCCCGTCACCTCGCGGAAGGTCTGCCCGGCGTAGAGGACGACCTGCATCCGCTCGGCGGGGTACTCCCCCAACTCCAGGGCGACGGCCTCCCAGGCCTCGTCGAGCATCCCGGCGAGGATGCCCGCCCCCTTCACGAGGTCGGCTCGCTCGACGTCGTAGCGGAAGTCGAAATGGATCGAGCCCTCGCGGGAGTAGCCCGCCTCGAGCTCGAGGTCGCGCTTCACCCGGTCGAGGGCCTCGCGCAGCCTCGGGCGCGTCGGCTCGAGGGCGAGCGCCTTCTCGAAGGCGGCGGCCGCCTCTTCCAGGCGCCCCTCCTCGTGGTGGAGGACGCCGAGGAGCTCGAACGCGGAAGCCTCGCGGGGGAACTTCGCGAGGGTCTCCTCGAGGATCCCCCGGGCCGCTTCCCCCCGGCCGGCGGCGCGCTCCGCGACCGCGAGGCTCACCCGGTAGGCCGGGTGGTCGGGATCGAGGTCGGCCGCGGAGCGGAAGGAGGCGACCGCCTTCTCGGCCTCCTTCGCCGCGAGGGCCTTCTCCCCCACCCGGAACATCGCGACGGCGAGGTTCTTCCGGATCGTCGCGTCGTCCGGACGCAGCGCCCGCGCCTTCTCGAAGGCCTCGACGGCGGCCGCGTGCTCCTCTTTCTTCAGGTGCTCGATCCCGCGGCGGTTCCACTCGAGGGCGTCCTCCTGGGAGGCGAGCGCGAGGAGGAGGTGGACGAGGATCACGGCCGTCCGATCCCCCGCCGCTCCGCGAGCGCCTCGGGGAACCGGCGGTAGCGGTGCTCGTAGCCGGCGGCCGCGGCGATCGCGCGGATCTCCGCGTACGCCCGCTCGTGGACCTCCGGCATCTTCCCGGCGTACCCGGGGTCGCAGAAGTAGACGCGGCAGCCGAGCGGCCGGCCTTCCCGCGCGAGGCAGAGCCCCCCGCGATGATAGGGGCAGCGCCCCGGCGCCTCGGGAGGAGGGGCGGCCGGATGGAGGGAGGCGGCGTAGTCGACCTCGAGGTCGGTCGCGAAGAGCTCGTGCCCCGCCTCCTCGAACCGGCAGCACAGGCCGCGGGTCCGGCAGACCGGGCCGAGAGCGGCGATCTCCCGGTCGAGACGGCCGTAGAGCGCGCGCAGCGCGTCGAACGCCTCCCGATCCCCTCTGGAGACCGGCGCGGTCACCGCTTCCCCCCGGGGCCGGGACCGAGGAGGTCGCCGGAGGGGTGCACCCCCCCGTCCCCCTTCGAGGTCTCGAAGTCGAGGGACTTCCGCCCCGCGATCTGCACCTCGATGTCGGCGATCAGCGCCGTGGGGGACTGGTAACGGATCTCCTTCTCCTTCGCCATCATCTTCTCGATGAAGTAGTGGACATGCGGGGAGATCCGCCTCCCCTTGAGGGCGGAGGAGCGGAGGGACTCCTGGACCTGCTTGCGGACGACCTCCTCGTCGTCCGCTCCGGTGAAGGGGAGGGAGCCGACGACGAGGTGGTAGAGGGTGACGCCGAGGGAGTAGATGTCGCTCCGGACGTCGAGGGCGTCCTCCCCGCGGGCCTGCTCCGGGGAGAGGTAGGAGGCGGTGCCCGACGTCGAGGTGCGCCGGTCGAGCCCGGAGGGGGCGCCCGGCCGGCTCGCGAAGCCGAGGTCGATCAGCTTGATCCGGTTGCCCGGCGCGACGAGGACGTTGCCCGGCTTCACGTCGCGGTGGACGACCCCCTTCGAGCGGAGGTACTCGAGCGCCCGGGCAACCTGGAGCACGATGAAGAGGGCGTCCTCCTCCGGCAGCGGGCCCCGGCCCTCGAGCAGCTCGAGGGCGGTCGGCCCCGGCACGAGCTCGAGGGAGATGAAGTAGAGGTCCTGGGTCGGGGGCGCGCCGGCGAGCGCCGCCACGCGCGGGGTCGCCGCGCGGGCGCGCGCGACGCGGAAGGCCTTCACGATGTTCTCGTGCTGGAGGGTCTCGAGGAGGCGCGCCTCGCGGACGAACCGGTCCTTCGCGACGGCATCGGGGACGAGGTGGGGATGGAGGATCTTGAGAGCGACGGCGCGCCCCCCCGCCTTCTCCTTCGCCCGGAAGACCTCGGACGTCCCGCCCACCCCGATCCTCTCCTCGAGGGCGTAGCCCGGGATCTCGGGGAGCGCCCCGCCCCGGGTCCTCCGCAGGCGCGCGACCTCCTCCGGGGCGAACCAACCTTCCTCGACGAGGATCTCGTCGAGAGGGGAGGTCCCGGAGCGCAGCAGCGCGAGGCAGCGCTCCGCCTCCTCCCGGGCGAGCTGGCCGCGGTGGACGAGCGCGGCGAGGAACTCGACGTCCGCGGGTAGGGGAGCCACGGGCTTCGTAGACGGAGGCGGGCGGGGGAAGTTCCGCAGTGTAGGGCCCCGGCGCGCCCTTTTCGACGAGCCCTTTTCGACGAGGAGGCGAACCGCCTGCGCCTAGCGCCGCCGGACCCCGAGCCTTCACCCCGGTCACCGCGCCGGGATAATCCCGCCCCGTGGCAGCCCATCGGAGCGCAGCGCTCGCGGGGCTTCTCGCCTCCCTCGCGGCGAGCGGGGGCGGGTGGAGAGGGGAGGAACTCCCTCCCGGCGTCGCCGCGCGCCTCGGCCCGCACGTCCTCACGTTCGAGAAGTTCCACGCCTACCTCGCCGGACGCTTCGAGGGGACGGAGGAGGGGGAGGCCGCGCAGCAGCAGGCGACGCGCTGCCGGATCGTCGAGGCGGAGGCGCGCGCCCGGGGGATCGCCGTGCCCGCGGAGGCGATCCGCGCGCGCCGCGCGGAGCTGGACGCGCAGCTCCGCGCCGCCGGGGAGGAGGGGATCGAGGCGAACCTCCGCACGAAGGGGATCGGGGCCGCGGAGTTCGACGGGCTCCTGCGCCTCGCCCTCCTCCACGAGGCGGTCGTCCGGTCCGAGACGGGGATCGGCGAGAAGGAGCCGGTTTCGCAGGAGGCGCTCCAGAAGTGGCTCGAGGGGCGGCTCGCGGAGGCGCCGCCGGCCGGGAGCCCCTCCTCCGAGGAGTTCGGCCGCAGCCTCCGCCACATCCTCGGCCCCGCGCGCGTGAGGGAGCTCCTCCTCGAGGCGCTCACCTGGCAGCTCGTCGAGGAGCGCGCCCGCGCGACGGGGATCTCCCCGCGCCCGCAGGACTTCGACGCGGAGATCGAGAGGCGCCGGTCCCGCGTCGCGGAGGACCCGAAGTACATGGGCGCGTCCCTCGAGAACATCCTCCGGGCTACGGGGCGCTCGGTCGAGGCGCTTCGGCGCGATCCGCGCACCCGGACGGCGGTGCTCCTCGACCTCCTCGTCGAGAAGGCCTTCCCTCCCGAGCGCATCGCCGAGCAGTTCGAGCGCGAGCGGCCGCGGCTCGACGCGGCCCACGGCGAAGGGCGGCGGGCCTCGATCCTCTTCCTCCGCGCGGCCGCCTCCCCGACCCCGCAGGTCCCCCGCACCCTCGAGGGGGCCGAGGCGGAGCTGCGCGCGCTCGCCGGGCGCTGCCCCGATCTCGCCGCGTTCGCCGAGGCGGCGCGGACGCACTCGGAGGACGAGGCTTCCAAGGCGTCGGGAGGGGACCTCGGGGTCCTCCATCGCGGCGACGCCCACCTCGACCCCGTGCTCCTCGAGGCGGCCTTCCGCGCCCCCGTCGGCAAGACCGAGGGGCCGGTGCGCCTGAAGGATGGAGCCGCCCTCCTCTTCGTCCGCGAGAAGGTCGCTCCTCCGGGGGAGGCGGCCCTCCTCGAGCGCCTGCGCGCCGAGCTGCGCACGCGCATCTACCGCGAAATCGTCCCCCCGGGGTCCCCCGCCACCTACCTCGACTGACATGCAGATCGGACGCGTCATCGGTTCCGTCGTCGCCACCCACAAGGAGGAGAAGATGGGGGGGCTGAAGCTCCTCCTCGTCCAGCTCCACGACCTCCGCGGGAAACCCCTCGACGCCTACACGGTCGCCGTCGACTCGGTCGGGGCCGGGCTCCGGGAGATGGTCCTGGTCGCGGCCGGCTCCTCGGCCCGCCAGACCAAGACCACCGAAGGGAAGCCGACCGACGCGACGATCATGGCGATCGTCGATTCCTGGGACATCGAGGGGGAGGTCGTCTGGGACAAGGAGCGGGAGTGATCCTCGCGCGCGTCCTCGGGAGGGTCGTCGCCGTCGTCCGGGCCGAGGGGCTCGAGGGGGAGAAGTTCCTCCTCCTGCAGCCGCTCGGCGAGACCCTCGACCCCTTCGGCGCTCCCCTCGTCGCCTGCGACGTCGTCCAGTCGGGGATCGGAGACCTCGTCCACTTCGTCGACGGGCGGGAGGCGGCCCTCGCGCTCCCGGAGCGTTTCGTCCCGGTCGACGCGACGATCGTCGGCCACGTCGAGCAGGTCGACGTCCCGTCTCCGCGCCCGAGGTCGGGGCCGTGATCCTCGCCGAGGTGATCGGGACCGTCGTCGCGCCCGTCCACCACCCCTCCTACGCCGACCAGAAGCTCCTCCTCCTCCGACCCGTGCGCCCCGACGGGGCGCCGAGGGGTCGCGCCCTCGTCGCGATCGACCGGGCCCACGCGGGCGTCGGCGACCGAGTCCTCGTGGTCGACGAGGGCTCGAGCGTCCGCGACCTCCTCGGGGAGGAGAACGCGCCGGTGAAGACGGCGGTCGTCGGCGTCGTCGACTTCGTCGAGGTCGAACGCCGGCTCGTCTACGACGCGACCGCCCGGTGAGCGCGCCCCCCTTCGACCCGCGCGAGCTCCTCCCTCCCCCGCCGGGGGCGCGGGCGACCCGACCCGAATCTCCCGCTCCCGTCTCCCCGACCGAGGAGGAAGGCCGACTCCGCCGCGAGATCGCCGCCGTCTGCGCGAAGATGTACGCGAAGGGGCTGATCACCTCCGCCGACGGCAACGTGAGCGCCCGCCTCCCCGACGGCGACCTCCTTATTACTCCGACCGGCGCGGGGAAGGACTCCCTCGACCCTGCCCGGATCCTGCGCCTCGCGCCCGACGGCACGCCTCGCGGATCGGGCCGCCCCTCGACGGAGCTTGCCCTCCACCTCTGCGCCTACCGGGAGCGCCCCGACGTCCGCGCCGTCGTCCACGCCCATCCCCCGACCGCCGTCGCGTTCACCATCGCCGGCCTCTCCCTCGCCCTCTGCACGATCCCGGAGGTCGTCGTGACCCTCGGGACGATCCCGACCGCTTCCTACGGGACGCCCGGGACGGACGAGCTTCCCGAGTCCATCCGCGAACTGGTCCGCTGCTCCGACGCGATCCTCCTCGAGCGGCACGGGTCCATCACGCTCGGCGCCACCCTCGCCCAGGCCCTGACGCGCCTCGAGGTGGTCGAGCACACGGCGCGGATCACCTGGACGGCCCGCACCCTCGGCCAGGTGAAGGAGCTCGCCCCCGAGCAGGTCTCGAAACTCCTCGAGGTCCGTCGCGAGCTCGGGATCGGGGGGATGAACACGATCTGCACGAACTGCGGCGCCCGCCCCGTCTGCCCCCACCCGGACGGGGTCCCCTACCCGCTCGCCCGCTGAAGGCGCACTCGCGGGCCCGATCCAGGAGAGCGCAGGTCCCCGCCCTACTCCCGGCCCTCCGGTCGCTCGCCCCGGGGTAGGTCGCGCCTCGGAAGCCGACCCTCCTCCTCCAGGATCCGGCGCAGCAGGTACTCGATCTGGCCGTTCACGCTGCGGAGCTCCTCCGCGGCCCACCGCTGCAGGCCCT
>CBRGOK010000190.1:0-7003 GCA_967798035.1 uncultured bacterium | reverse complement strand
GAGCGCCTCCCAGCGTCGAGGAAGGTCTGGGCGCGCCCCTCGAGGAGGCCGCGGGCGGGGAGCGGCCGCACGAGGAGCCCTCCGGGTCCCATCGCGAAGAGGAACGAGTCCCGCTCGCCCAGGTAAGAGAGGAGGAGGGAGGTCCCCGAGGAGGAGACGAACCGCGCCGCGCGCGCATAGGTGGCGGGCTCGAGCACGGCCGAGGACGTGCCGGTCTCCCTCCGGGCCTGCCGGGCGATCTCGGCCAGCTCCTCCACGATCCGCTCGAGCTCCCCGCGCAGGCGCTCCTCGCTCGCGGCGTCGGCGGTCTCCTCGATCGCCGTGCAGAGGAGCCGGTAGCGCCTCAGGCCCGTCTCCCTCCGGGCGCGCAGGTCGGGCGGGAGCTCGGAGGCGGGATCGATCCCGATCTCCCGCAGATCTCCCAGGAGGGATCGCGCTCGCGCTCCCTCCGCGACCTCGAAGGCCCGTTCCAGGTCGCCGGGCATCCCGCGCCCGACGAGGGCGCGGATCGTCGCCTCGGCGGCGACCTGCGCCCCTCCCCCCTCGAAGACTTGGTCCCGGCCCCGGTCGGTCGCGGGCGTCGCGAGGAGGGGCTCGAAGGAGCTCCACGCGCGGAGCCCCGCCTCGATCGCGCGGTCGCGCTCGCCCGTCGCGAGGAGGGCGAGGGACTGCTGGGCGAGGGAATCGGCGAGCGTCTGCCGGTCCGCGGCCCGCCGCGCCGCCTCCCCGGCTCGCTCGAGCTCCGCCAGCGCCCGGGAGGGCTCCCCGGCCTCGGCGGCCAGGACGCCGAGGTTGTGCCGGGCCCTCGCCTCGATCCCCGGGAGCCGGCCCTCGGACCCGCGAGCCGCCTCCTCGAACCACCCGCGAGCCGCCTCGGCCTCTCCCGCGCGGGCGGCGGCGACACCCAGGACGACGAGAGCCTGAGGGCGGCGGCGGGGATCCGACCCCGCCAGCTCGAGCGCTCGCCGCGCATGCCGGAGCGCCCCCTCGCGGTCGTCGGCGAGGAAGGCCGCCCGGCAGCGCAGCTCCGCGATCGTCGTCGCGAGCGCAGGATCGCTCCCCCCGAGCCGGTCCGCCTCGCCGAGGGCGGCGAGGGCCGGATCGAGGTCGCGCTTCGCGAGGTGGACGTCCGCGACGCCGAGGAGCGCTCGCGCCTTCCCGGCGGCCGAGCCCCCCTCCTCCGCCCGCGCGAGGGCGTCGCGGAAGGATCCGAGGGCCTCCTCCCTTTCCCCGGCGGCGAGGGCGAGCGCGCCGCGCATCGCGAGGAGCACCGCCTCCGTCGCGAGGTCGCGGGTCGAGCGCGCCGCCGCAATCCCCTCGTCGAAGGAGGACCTCCATCCCGCATCGCCGGCGAAGGCGCGGGCGCGCCCGAGGTCGCCGAGGAGGATCGCCTCGCCGGTCCGCGAACGGATGCGGCGCTGCGCCACGATCGCCTCCCCGAGGTGGGCGACGGCGGAGGCGTAGTCCCCTCGCGCGCCGGCGGCCTTCGCCCGGACGTCCTCCGCGACTCCCAGCCGGTCGGGATTGTCGATCCGGCGCAGGATCGCGGCGGCCTCCGCCGCCGCGGCCTCGGCGCCGGCGGGATCGGAGCGTGAGAGGGCCTCGTAGGCGGCGCCGATCCGCTCCTCCGCCCGCCGGTCCTCTCGGAGGGCCTCGTCGGGGAAGCCGCGGTAGAGTCGGACCCGGAGGGCGGGTCCCTCGAGTCCGAACTCGCGGGCGAGGCGCTCGGCCGCACGCTCGAGCTCCGCGAGGGTGCCCGGCGCGGCGGGGTCGCCGGCGATCCGCTCGTCGCGGTAGCGGTCGAGGAGCCGGGGAAAGCGCTCCATCTCCTCCTGCGGCGGCCGCGGGCGGGACTGCGCGGGCGCGGGGTTCGCGCCGGGCCACAGGAGCGCGAGACCGGCGAGGCGGAGGAGGCGGGGGGGCCGCGCCCCGGAGGGCATCAGCGGGGGGGAGGAGCGAGGAGCGCGCGGGCTGCCTGGAGGTCGACCTCGAGGCTCCTCGCGATCTTCTCGAAGAGGCCCCGGACCCCCTCGTCCGCAAGGGAGGGATCGGAGGCGAGGAGTTCCCGCATCGCGTCGACGTAGAGCTCGGCGCGGAGGTAGTGGTTCGCGGCGAGGAAGTGGCCCGCCGCGGGGGAGGAGGGGAGAAGGTCGCGGAGCGCCTGCGCCTCCAGGCGCTTCGGCTCGGGGTCGGGGTCGAGATAGAAGTCGACCGGCCCCACCGACTGGACCGTCCCGTCGCTCACCTCCTCGAGCTTCCACTCGAAAGCGTGGTCGCCGTCGTACTCGAGCGCGGCGGCATTCGAGGGATAGGAAATCGAGGGGCCCGCCCCCTCGGGCGTCGTGAAGAGCTCCCGCTTCACCCCCGTGGTGAGATCCCGGACCAGGCAGGCGACGCGGTAGCGCCGGCCCTCTCCGCGAGGGGCGAAGAGGAAGGAGGGCCGCCTCTCCCGGACGGTGAGCCGCGGGGAGATCAGGCCGGAGGGCTCGGGGATGCCCCGCAGCGTCGGGAGCTGGGCCCCCGAGGCGGCCGCGACGAGGCCCTGCCCCCGGGGGATGGCGAGGTCGGGAAGCGGGGATCGGGGGAGGTCGACGGAGGCTCCGGCCTCGACCACGCGCAGGCGGGGCTCCCGCTCCGCCGTCGACTCGACGAGGACGAGGGGCTCGGGTCCGGGGTTCTCGATCCGCGCGTCCGCCGGCAGGGTCTCCCCCGCCCGAAGGGGGATCGATCCCTCCGGAGCGAGTCGGCGGGCGTGGGTTCCGGGGGAGGCGACGACCCACCGGGTGAGGCGTGACCCGCGGGCCTGCTGGAGGAGGACCAGGGCCAGGGCGATCGAGGCGGCGGCGGCGACGGCGGGCACCAGGGCCCGGGGGCGACGCGTGGAGATCGGACGGAGCGGGGTCCGCAGGACCTCGGATTCGGCCCCGTCGTCCGCGAGCCGGCGCTCGACGGTCTGCATGAGCTGGGCGATCGAGGGGATCGGGGCGGGGGGGGCGTCGGGGACCACCGGCTCGCCCCGGAGGACCTCCCGGATCGGCGAGGCGGTCCGGTCGAGCGCGCGGATCCGCTCGACCTCGCGCGAACACGCCCGGCAGCGCCGGAAGTGGACCTCGAGGGCGCCCGAGCGCTCCGCGTCCTCGATCGCTTCCGCGCCCGGGCCGGCGGCGTAGTCGTAGATCTCCTGCGGGGCCGGGTGGGTCGCGTGTAGGGCGCCCTTCACCTCGCGGATGCGCCCCTCGATCCGCCGCAGGCGCTCGACCGTCGCGTTGCAGGACTGGCAGGTGGCGAGGTGCCCCTCCAACCGGCGCTTCTCCTCCCCCTCGAGGAGGTCGAACACGAGCGCCAGCTCCTGCCAGGTCCGATTGCAGTCCGTCACGGGATCGCCGCTGCTCCCTGTCTCGCCGCCAAGCTCCTGAGGATCCGCCACGCACCGCCCGCCGGGACGGCATTCATCGGGGCTTCCTCGGCGCTGCCTTGATATCCGCAATTCCCGCTGGGCGCGGGGAAGTCGGAATTGCCGGTCCGAGCGGGAGGAATCATCCCGGCGGCTCCCCGATTTGGGCGAGGAGCTCCCGCCGCATGGCGGCGACCGCCTTCTTCAGGCGGTACTTGGCCTGGTCGACCGTGATGTCGAGGGCCTCCGCAACCCCTTCGTGGGTCGCGTCTTCGATCAGGCGGAGCCGGATCACCTCCCGGTCGAGGGGGGAAAAGGCCGACAGCACCCGGTTGACGATCCTCGCCATCTCCTCCCGCGACAGGAGGTCGGGGGGGTCGCAGTCCGCGGCCGCCTGCTCGGGCGGGGACTCCCCGACGGGGAGGAGGTGGATCTGTCGTTTCGCCTCCTTCTTCCGGATGACGTCGATCCCCCGGCACCAGAGCACCCGGTGGAGCCAGGGGGCGAAGGGGCCCTTCTCCGGGTGGTAGCGACCCCGCCGGAGGAGCTCGAGGGAGTGGAGGCTGAGGTTCTGGAAGCAGTCGTCCCGGCGGGAGCGGTTCGCCTCGAAGGAGGAGATCGTGTGGAAGAAGAGCCCCCGGTACCGCTCCAGGAACTCCTTCGCGGCGTCGGGATCGCCGCGGAGCATCCCGTCGACCAGCTCTCGGTCGTTCAAGGCTTCGCGGTGGCCGGCCCCGCTCTCGGGGGACATGCGGTTCCCTTACAGGAACCCCGCTCCGGGCGCAACGGCGGGGGAGGGGGAGCCCCCGCGACTATAATCGCGTTCCTCCGAGGCGGCCTCCCCGGATGACCGATTTCCCCGACCTCGTCCGCCGGATCGCCTCCGCGGCGGTCGAATCGGCCAACGCCGTCGACCGGAAGGGGTTCGAGGCCTTCCTCGACGAGGTTCGCCGGGCGAAGCAGGTGCTCTTCTACGGAGCCGGGCGCACGGGCTTCCTCGCGCGCCTCGCCGTGGTCCGCTGGCGACACCTCGGTCTGCGAGCCTGGTTCATCGGGGAAGCCGCGACCCCTCCCGCCAGTCCGGGCGACCTCTGCGTCGTCTGTTCCGGCTCGGGGGAGACCGCGACCTCCCTCGCGGTCGGCCGCGCGGCGCGCGAGGCGGGGGCCCGGCTCGCCTTCCTGACCGAGCCCGGCCGCGCCCCGCGGGAACTCAAGACGGACCACATCCTCGAGATCCCGGTCGGCGAGCGCCGGGGGGCGGCCCCCCTCGGGACGGTCTTCGAGCACGCCCTCCTCCTCCTCCTCGACGCCGCCGCGGTGCGGCTGGCGGACGAGCTCGGTCAGAGCGAGCGGCAGATGCGCCGCCGCCACACGAACATCACCTGAACCGGACTTCGACCCGCAGCCGGAACTGTCCTAGAATCCCTCCGTCCCATCCGAGGAGGGCAGCCTGACCATGAGAGAGGTCGTCATCACGAGCGCCTGCCGCACTCCGATCGGGCGGTTCCTCGGCGGGCTCTCCTCCCTCCCCGCCCCGGAGCTGGGGGCGGTCGCCGTCCGGGAGGCCGTCCGGCGCTCCGGGATCGGCCCCGAGGCGGTGGAGGAGGTCATCGTCGGGTGCGTCCTCCAGGCCGGGCTCGGCCAGGCCCCCGCCCGCCAGGTCCTCCGGAAGGCGGGGATCCCGGACGCGGTCGGGGCCTTCACGGTGAACAAGGTGTGCGGCTCGAGCCTCAAGGCCGCGATGCTCGCGACGCAGGCGATCCGGTGCGGCGACGCCGAGGTCGTCGTCGCGGCGGGGATGGAGTCGATGTCGAACGCTCCCTACCTCCTCCCCGCGGCGAGGACCGGCTCGCGGCTCGGGGATGCGAAGCTCGTCGACTCGATGATCTTCGACGGGCTCTGGGACCCCTACAACGACATCCACATGGGGAGCACCGGGGAGCTCGTCGCCGAGAAGTACCAGGTCTCCCGCGAGGACCAGGACGCCTTCGCCGTCGAGAGCCACCGGCGGGCGGTCGCCGCCCAGCAGGGGGGGAAGTTCTCGACCGAGATCGTCCCGGTCGTCCTGAAGGGGAGGAAGGGGGAGACGACCCTCGCGGCGGACGAGGGGCCGCGCCCGGACGCGAGCCTCGAGACCCTGGCGCGGCTCAAGCCCGCCTTCAAGGAGGGGGGGACCGTGACCGCGGGGAACGCATCGACGATCAACGACGGGGCGGCGGCGGTCGTCCTGATGTCGGCGGAGAAGGCGCGCGCCCTCGGGCTGCGCACGCTGGCGCGCGTGCTCGGCTACGCGACCGGAGGTCTCGCCCCCGAGTGGGTCATGATGGCGCCACAGGTCGCGATCCGGAGCCTGTGCGAGCGGACCGGGCTGTCGCTCGATCGCTTCGGCCTGATCGAGATCAACGAGGCCTTCGCCGCCCAGATCGTCGCCCTGCGCCGGGAGCTCGCCATCGACCCCGAGCGATTGAACGTGCACGGCGGCGCCGTCGCCCTCGGCCACCCGATCGGCGCCTCGGGCGCGCGGGTCCTGACGACGCTCCTCCACGCGATGTCCGACCGGGGGGCGAGCCACGGCCTCGCGGCCCTCTGCCTCGGCGGGGGGAACGCGGTCGCGATGGCCGTCGAGCGGACCTAGCGGCGAGGAGAGCCATGGCCGTCGAGAGGGTGCTCGTCGTCGGCGCGGGGACCATGGGGAGCGGGATCGCCCAGGTCTTCGCCGCCCACGGCCGCGAGGTCCTCCTCGTCGACCTCAAGGAGGAGTTCCTCGCCCGGGGGATGGACGCGATCCGGCGCTCCCTCGCCCGGCTCGTGAAGAAGGGGGAGATCCCCGAGCGGGAGGCCGCCGCGATCGCCGGCCGGGTCGCGCCGGGCACCCGCCTCGAGGAGGGGCGCGACGCGGGCCTCGCCGTGGAGGCGGTCGCCGAGGAGCCCGGGGTCAAGCGGGAGGTCTTCCGCTCCCTCGACCGGATCCTCCCGGGCGGGGCGATCCTCGCCTCGAACACCTCCTCGATCTCGATCACCTCCCTCGGGGCGGCGACCTTCCGGCCGGGAAAGGTGGTCGGGATGCACTTCTTCAACCCGGTCCCCGTCATGCGCCTGGTCGAGGTGGTCCGGGGGGAGGAGACCTCCGAGGAGACCGTGAGGACGGTGGTCGACCTGGGCAAGGCGCTCGGCAAGACCCCCGTCGAGGTGCGCGACATTCCCGGATTCGTCTCGAACCGGGTCCTGATGCCGATGGTCAACGAGGCGATCTTCGCCCTGATGGAGGGGGTCTCCGACCGCGACGGCATCGACGCGGTGATGCGCCTCGGGATGAACCATCCGATGGGCCCCCTCGCGCTCGCGGACCTCATCGGCCTCGACGTCTGCCTCGGGATCCTCGAGGTCCTCCAGCGCGACCTCGGGGACCCGAAGTACCGCCCCTGCCCGCTCCTGCGCCGGATGGTCGCGGCGGGGAAGCTCGGCCGGAAGACGGGGCGCGGCTTCTACGACTACCCGAAGGAGGGATGAGGGGTGAACTTCGCCTACGGGGACGACCTCGAGCCGATCCGCGACGCGGCCCGGGACGTCGCGGACCGCGAGATCGCCCCGCTCGCGGCCCGCCTCGAC
>CBRGOK010000189.1:0-7020 GCA_967798035.1 uncultured bacterium | reverse complement strand
CTCCTCACCCTCCTCCTCGGGGCGGGCGCCCCCGCCGTCGGCACCGTCCTCGCCGTCTTCTTCCTCGGCATGGCCGGCGGCGCGCGACTCGCCGGTTCGCGCGCCCCCCTGTCGGGCGACCCGCTGCGCGCCTACGCGATCCTCGAGGTCGGGATCGGCGCCTTCGCCGTGGCGACGCCGGTCCTCGCGTCCCTCGCCGAGTCGATCTACCTCGGTCTCGGGGCCGGGGGCCTCCTCCCTCGCGTCCTCGTCGCCTCCCTCCTCCTTCTCCCCCCGACCCTCGCGATGGGGGCGACCCTCCCCTTGGCGCTCCGCGCGGCCCCGCGCGACGACGCCCGGACGGGGAGTCTCCTCTACGGGGCGAACACCCTCGGGGGGGTGGCCGGGTGCCTGCTGGCGGGCTTCCTCCTCCTCGAGAACCTCGGCCTCCGCGGGACCCTCCTCGCCTCGGCGGGCGGCAACGCGATCGCCGCGGCGGGAGCCCTCCTCCTCCGTCGAGGCGCCCCGCCCCTTCCCGCGCCCGCGCCCGGACCCCCGGCTCGAGACCCGCGCCTCTCCCTCCCCCTCCTCCTCGGCGCCGGGGCCGGCTTCCTCGCGGTCGCCGCCGAGGTCCTCTACACGCGCCTCCTCTCCCTCGTCCTCGGCGGGACCGTCTTCGCGTTCGCCGCGATGCTCGCCTGCTTCCTCGCGGGGATCGCCCTCGGCTCGGCCGCCTCGGGAGCCCTTCTCCCGCGGATCCGGCGTCCCGAACCCCTCTTCGCGGCCCTATCCTCCGCCTCCGCAGTCGCGCTCCTCCTGAGCCCGTCCGTCCTGCTCCATTTCTCGGGGAGCTTCGCCGTCGGACACGAGGCGTGGAGCGGATTCGGGGAGGTGATGGCACGCTCCTTCCTCGCCTGCGCCGCCGTCCTGCTGCCGGTCGGCTTCCTCTCGGGCGCGGGCTTCGCCGTCCTCCTGCGGCTCGCGACGGGAGCGGAGGAGCGCCCCGGATCCGAGGCGGCGGGCCGCCTCTACGCCTGGAACACGTTCGGGTCCGTCCTCGGGTCGATCGTCGGGACCTTCGCGCTCCTGCCGCTCGCGGTCCGCGGCGGCGGGCTCGCGTGGCTCGCCGGCGGGCAGGCGCTCCTCGCCGCCGCCTCCTCGGCTCTCGACGGCGCGTGGCGGAGGGCGCCCGTGCTCCTCCTCTTCCTCCCTCTCGCGGCGTTTCTCCCGCTCCGCCCGGACCTGAGCACGCTCCGGCTCGCGATCAGCGTGGCGGACGACGCCCGCTATGGGCCGAAG
Organism: uncultured bacterium; assembly: GCA_967798035.1. Lineage (GTDB taxonomy): Bacteria > Planctomycetota > UBA1135 > UBA1135 > JAKEFM01 > JAKEFM01. Next base: position 5,742 of record CBRGOK010000189.1, on the reverse strand, counting down.
GAGGCCGTCCGGCGCCTCGCCGTCGACGGGCCGGGTGCGAGCGTCACCGTCTCCGAGGGGGAGTGGGGCCGGACCCTCCGGGTCAACGGGAAGGTCGTCGCCTCGACCGCCTTCATCGACGCCCGCAACCAGTACCTCCTCGGCCACCTCCCCGCCCTGATGCACCCCGGCCCCCGGACCGGCCTCGTCGTCGGCCTCGGGACCGGGATGACGGCAGGAGCCCTCTCCGTCCATCCAGGGATCCAGGTCGACCTCGTCGAGCTCGCCTCCGAGGTCGTCCCCGCCGCGCGGGAGTTCGGCGAGTGGAACCACGGCGTCCTGGACCGCGGCAACGTCCGCCTCCTCCTCGACGACGGCCGCCACTTCCTCCTCTCGACGGACCGGCGCTTCGACGTGATCACCTCCGACCCGATGCATCCCTGGGTCCGCGGAGGCGGGAGCCTCTACTCGCTCGACTACTTCCGGCGGATCCGCGCGCGCCTCGCGCCCGGCGGAGTCGCCGCCCACTGGCTCCCCCTCTACGAGATGCGGCCGGAGGAGATGCGATCCATCCTCGCGACGTTTGCCGCGGCCTTCGACCACGTCGCGCTCTGGATCGCCTTCCAGGACGCGATCCTCCTCGGCTCGGAGGTCCCCCTCCTCCCGAGGCCGGAGGAACTGGCGCGGCGCATGCGCGCGCCCGAGGTCCTCCAGGACCTCGCCGCGGTCCGGCTCGCCGAGCCCGACCGCCTCCTCGCCCTCCTCGTCGCGCTCGACGAGGACCTCCGCGACCTCGGGCGCGGCGGGACGATTGTGACCGACGACCGCCAGACCCTCGAGTTCCGCGCCGCGCGTTCCCAGTACTCCCTCACGATCGGGAGGAACCTCCTCGACCTCGTCGCCGTGCGCGACCGGACGTTCGGGCGCCTGCGCGCGGCGATCCCCGATGCCGCCCGCGCCTTCCTCCTCGAGCGCGTCTTCCGCTCGACGACCGCGACGTTCCGCGCCTACGGGGCCCTCGCGGAGGGCTCGCTCCGCGACGCGGCCACGGCGATCGTCGAGTCGTGGGTCGAGGACCCCGACGGGCCGGGCATCCCGTGGGGGCGATTCCTCCCGAACCTCTCGGCGGCGTTCGCCGGGGAGACCGAGGGAGCCTTCCTCGGAGCCTACGGGCGAGGCGTCCTCCTCTGGCAGGAGGCGAAGGCGCGTCGCGGACGCCCCGAGGGGGGGCGTTCCCTCTCCGGACAGGCGGAGCGGGTCTTCGCCACGGCCGCGAGGTCCGCTCCGGCCGGCAAGCCCGCGGTCGCCGCCCTGCGCGAGCGGGCGAAGGTCCTGGGCGACCTCGGGCGCTACGAGGAGTGCCTCGGGGAGGCGGAGTCCGCGCTCCGCCTGGAGCCGGGCCTCCCCGTCCTCCATCGCGTCCGCGCGATCGCCCTCCTCGGCCTCGGGCGGGCGGAGGACTCCCTTCGCGCCGTCGAGGAGGCGGCCTCCCTCGACGGGGGAAGCGCCGACACCTGGAGCCTCCGGGGCTCCGTGCTGGCCGTTCTCGGCCGCCGGGAGGACGCCGCCACGGCCTACCGCGAGGCGCTCGCCCGCGACCCCCGGGATGCGCCCGCGCGCGCGTTCCTGGCCCGATGAGAAGGGCTCTCCTCCGAGATCGGGAGAGGATCCGGCCTACCCGGATCGGCCGCGATGGGGAGAATCCGGCACACGGTGAAAGACGGGAAAGGCATCCGGTAGGTGGGCGCCGGCACCTACCTCGCCCTGGCGTTCGGACCCGCGCTGATCCTCGTGCACGCGGTCTGGTCGCGGGACCGGCGTCGCGAGCCGATCGGGAACCTGTCGGTCTACCTGCTCGTCGGGGCGCTCTCGGTCCTGCCCGCGGCGCTCGTCGAGTACCTCGCTCACGCCCTGATCCCGGGCCTGGGTTTCCCGCCGGTCCTTGTCCTCGGCGCGGCGATCTGGACCTTCCTCGTGATCGGACCGGTCGAGGAGGGGTGCAAGTTCATCGCGCTGTGGCAACGCGGCGTGCGCGATCCGCACCTGGACGAACCCTTCGATTGGCTCGTCTACGCCGTGGCCGTCTCCCTGGGCTTCGCGACGGTGGAGAACTGCGGCTACGTCGCCATCGGAGGTCTCTCCGTGGGGTTGGTGCGCGCGTTCACGGCGGTGCCCGGGCACGCCCTCCACGGCACGCTCATGGGATGGCGGCTCGCGCGCGCGGAGGGAAGGCCGGGGGCGGCCGGCGCGCGCGAACGGAGGCTGGCGTGGATCGAGCCCTCGATCTGGCACGCCGCCTACGACTTTCCCCTTCTCGCGCTCCGCGCCGCGGGCGGCGGCGACGCCGCGATCCTGCTGGTCCTCTCCTGGGCCGCGATCTTCGGGACGGAATGGGTCGTCTGCGCGCGCCGGCTTCGAAGGATGTGCGCCGACCAGCACATCCCCCCTCCCCCCCTCCTGCTCTCCGACCGGCTCGCGCGGCGAAGGAGGAGTCGGGGCGCGGAATCCCGTCCTCCCCTTCCGTCTCCCCGAGCGCAGTCGTAGAGTTCCCTCCCCGCAACGGCGTTCTCTCCCTCCTGCCATGTGGACCCTCCCGATCCTCCTCCTCCTCCCCCAGGGCGGCGTCGCGGGCCAGGGCGACGAGATCAAGCCCCAGTCCTCGGCTCCCCCCGCCGCGTCGACGACGGCGGTGCCCCCGATCACCCTCCCCCCGGGCGTCGCGGCGATGATCAACGGCAAGTCCCTGGGGATGGAGGAGTACCGCGACTTCCTCTGGATGATGCACTGCAAGCAGAACATCCGAGACCTGATCGCCTACAAGCTCCTCGAGGAGGAGGCGGCGAAGAACGGGATCTCCGTCTCCGAGGAGGAGGTGCGCGGGAAGATCGCCAAGTTCTGGGACGACCTCGTGAACAAGCGCCACGGCGGGGACCGGGGGAAGGCGGAGAAGGAGCTCCGGGAGATGGGCTTCGCCGGGGAGCTCTACGACCGCTACCAGGCGTTCCAGGCGAAGAAGGACCTCCTCCAGGACAAGCTCGTCATGCGCACCCGGGTCGTCACGGAGGAGGCGGTGAAGAAGCGCTTCGACCAGAAGTACGGGGTCGACGGGATCAAGGTCGAGGTGCGGCAGATCTTCTTCACGAAGGGGACCTTCATGCGCGAGGAGGTCCAGAAGGGGAAGAAGCCGAACGAGGTCGACCAGAACCTCCTCGACGCGAAGGCGCGGGAGGCGGCCTTCAAGGCTGAGGAGCGGCTGAAGAAGGGGGAGGACTTCGCCGAGGTCGCCCGGAGCGCCTCGCACGACCCCGCGGCGAAGCAGACCGGGGGCGTGCTCCCGAACTACAACTACGACCGCTACGGCGAGGAGTTCGCGAAGGTGGTCCGGGCGCTGAAGGAGGGGGAGGTCTCGGATCCCTTCCCGAGCGGCGCGGGCTGGCACGTCGTCCAGGTCCTCAAGCGCACGACGACCCCCCTCGAGAAGGTCCGCGAGTCGCTCTTCGCGGAGCTGACGGCCGAGGCGCCGGGCTTCGGCGAGAAGAACGAGCTCTACAAGCGCGTCTACGAGTCGGCGAACGTCGTCCTCTGGTAGGCGGCGCGCCGCGCGAGCGCGAGGAAGGCGAGGAGGGCGCCCCCCTCCGCCAGGAGGGCCGCGAGCGCGCCTCGCCCGGAGGCCGCGAGGGCCGCCGCCCCGGCGGCGCCGGCGAGGAGCCAGAGGAGGAGGACCGCCCGTCCGCGGCCGAGCCCCGTGGCCGCCACGCGGTGGGAGAGGTGGAGGTGGTCGCCGACGTGGGGCGGACGGCGGAGCCGGAGGCGCAGGAGGACGACGCGCACGAGGTCGAAGATCGGCACCGCGATCGCGAGGAGGGGGAGCGCCCGGGCCGGGAGCGAGCCCTCCGCCCGGGAACAGGCGCGGACGGCGATCGCGGCAGCCGCGAACCCGATCGCGTGGCTCCCCGCGTCCCCCGCGAAGGCGCGGGCGCGCGGGAAGTTCCACGGGAGGAAGCCGAGGCAGGCCCCGAGGAGGGCGTCCGCGGGGGGGAGGTCGCCGAGGAGCGCCAGGGTCCCCGCCGCCACGGCCCCGAGGCCCGCGACGAGGCCGTCCATGTTGTCGAGGAAGTTGAAGGCGTTCGTCGCGGCGAGGAGGAGGAGGAAGGTGAGGCCGGCGTCGAGCGGGAAGGAAGAGGACCATCCCCCCCGCAGGCCCGACGCGACGGCGAGGATCGCGGCGGCGGCCTGGCCGGCGAGCTTCGCGGCGGCCGGGAACCGTCCCTTGGCGGCGTCGTCGGCGAGCCCGACGGCGAAGGCGAGGCCCGTTCCCCCGAGGATCGCGAGGTCCTCCCCCCCGAGGCCTCCGGCGGCGAGGAGGCCGATCAGGAAGGCGAGGAGGATCGCCGCCCCCCCGAGGAACGGGGTGGGCGCGGCGTGGTCCTTCCGTCCGGCCGGGAGGTCGAGGAGGCGGAGGCGGCGCGCGAGTCCTGCAAAGAGCGGGGTCGAGGCGAAGGCGACGAGGAGAGCGACCGCGCCGCCGATCAAGCGCCGTTCCGGTAGAGGCCGTTCCGCTCGATGTAGGCGGCGACGGGGGGCGGGAGGACGCCCGCGACGGGGAGGCGCCGTCGCAGCCGGTCCCGGATCTCCGTCGCCGAGGCGTCGACCGGATCGATCTCGAGGAACCCCGCCGCGAGGGACTCGACCTCCGCCGGCGCGAAGTGGGACCGGAGCCCCTCGACGGCGTCCCGGCCGTGGCCGCGGCGGAGGACGGTGAGGACGCGCGTGCGCGCGAGGATCGAGCGGACGTCCCTCCACTGCGGGAGGTCGGGGAGCGTGTCCGAGCCGATCACGAGGAAGACCTCCGCGCCCGGGAGGAGGGCGCGGACCTCGGCGAGGGTGTCGACGGTGTAGGAGCGCCCGCCCCGCCGGATCTCGAGGTCGCAGGCCTCGAGCCCGGGGCGCCCCTCGACCGCCAGGGCGACCATCGCGAGCCGGTGCGCCGCCGGGGCGAGGTCCCTCCCTTCCTTGTGGGGAGGGGCGGCGGCCGGGACGAGGAGGACCCGATCGAGGGAGGCCCGGTCGCGGGCGGTCCCCGCGACCGCGAGGTGGCCATAGTGGATCGGGTCGAAGGAGCCCCCGTAGACCCCGACCCTCATGACGGCGGAGGTCCGGTCCCGCGGATGCGGGAGGCGATCCCGGCGCCGTCGCCGAGATCGACCTCCGTCTCCTCCCCCTTCGAGAGCTCCTTCAACTTCCCCCGTCCCCGCCCGATCTCCTCGGGACCGAGGACGAGGAGGAAGCGGGCCCCGAGGCGGTTCGCGAGCCGCAGCTGCCCCTTGAGGCTCTTCTCCTCGTGGTCGAGGTCGGCGGAGACCCCCGATCGACGGACGCGATCCGCCAGGGCGAAGGCCGCCTCGCGCGCCTCCTCCCCCGCGATGGCGACGAAGAGGTCGACCTCCCCCGGAGCGAGGGGAGGCGCGAGACCCTGCTCCCGGATCGCCAGGAGCGTCGGCGTGACGCCGATCGCGAACCCGACGGCGCCGAGCGGAGGGCCGCCCAGCTCCTCGATCAGGTGGTCGTAGCGCCCCCCGCCGCACACCGCGGAGCGCGCCCCGAGGGAGGGGAGGTGGACCTCGAAGACCGTGCGCGTGTAGTAGTCGAAGCCCCGGACGACCTGCGGGTCGACGGCGGCCTTCCGGCCGACCGCCTCGAGGCCCCGCCGGACCGCCTCGAAGTGCCGGCGGTTCTCGGGGGAGAGGGAGTCGAGGGTCGAAG
>CBRGOK010000188.1:0-7045 GCA_967798035.1 uncultured bacterium | reverse complement strand
CGGGGCTCGCCCCGATCACCATCCGGCGCCGCGGCCTCCTGCCGCGGGACGTGCAGATCGAAGTCCTCTTCTGCGGCATCTGCCACTCCGACCTGCACCAGGTGCGGAACGAGTGGAAGAAGGCCATGCCGACCACCTATCCCATCGTCCCGGGCCACGAGATCGTCGGCCGGGCGGCGGGAGTGGGGAGCGCCGTCCGGAAGTTCAAGGAAGGCGACCTCGTCGCGGTCGGCTGCATGGTCGACTCGTGCCGCACCTGCTCCTCGTGCCGGGAAGGGCTGGAGCAGTTCTGCGAGGCTCAGGCGACCTTCACCTACAACGGCCCCGACAAGCACTCCGGCGGCGTCACGTACGGCGGCTACTCCGAGAGCCTCGTCGTCGACGAGGACTTCGTGCTGCGGCTGTCGGACCGACTGGACTCGGCCGGAGCGGCGCCTCTCGTCTGCGCCGGCATCACCACCTATTCGCCTCTCCGCCACCGGAACGTCCGCAAGGGGCAGAAGGTCGGCGTCGTGGGCCTCGGCGGGCTCGGGCACATGGCCGTGAAGTTCGCCCGGGCGTTCGGCGCCCGGGTCGTCGTGTTCACGACCTCGCCCGGCAAGACGCAGGACGCCATGCGATTGGGCGCCCACGAGGTGGTCGTCTCCAAGGATGCCGCGGAGATGGGGAAGCGCGCGAAGAGCTTCGACTTCATCCTCGACACGGTGTCCGCCGCTCACGACGTGAGCGCCTACCTCGAGCTGCTGAAGCGCGACGGCACGATGACCCTGGTGGGAGCGCCGGAGACGCCGCTCCCGGTGGACGCCTTCAGCCTCATCTTCGGGCGGCGAGCGCTCGCGGGCTCGGCCATCGGCGGGATCCGGGAGACGCAGGAGATGCTGGACTTCTGCGCGGAGCACGGGATCACGGCTGACGTCGAGGTGATCCCGATCCAGAGGATCAACGAGGCCTACGACCGGCTGCTGAAGGGCGACGTGAAGTACCGCTTCGTCATCGACATGGCCTCTCTCAAGGAGGGGCGCCGGAAGGAGAGCCCCGCCCGCCGCGGCGAGCGATGACGAGTCGGTTCCGCGTCCGGGTCGAACGGGGACCGCGCGTCGCCTGAAACTCGTCTCCTTCGAGAGTCGGGCGGAGGAAGTCGTCTGGAGGAGGAAACGCTGACCGGGGGCTCCCGGCGTACGCTGCAGCGGCATGATCCCTGTCCTCCAGGAACTGTCGATCGCCGGCGGACTGATCCTCGCGATGATCGTCGCGCTCGAGTCCGGGTACCGCGCGGGCCGGCGCGCGGGCGCGGCCGAGCCCTCCGGCGCCGGGGGTCAGGTGGGAGCGATCCAGGCGGCCGTTCTCGGGTTGCTGGGCCTCCTGCTCGCGTTCAGCTTCGCGGCGGCCGGGAGCCGTTTCCTCGAGCGGCAGGACCTGATCGCGCAGGAGGCGAACGCCATCGGCACGTCGTGGCTCCGCGCGGACCTCCTCGGCGAGCCCCATCGCTCGGAGCTCCGCGCGGCGCTCGCCGCCTACACCTCGGATCGCATCGAGGTCAGCGCGCAACTGCAACGCGGCTGGACTCCGTCGATCATCGCGACGGTCGAGCGCCATCACGACCGGATCTGGCGCGCGGCGAGCGCGGGAGTCGGGCAAAGACCGGAGCTGGCCGTGGCGGTCCTGAACCCCGTGAACGAAGTGATCGACCTGCACTCGCTGCGCGTCCACGCCGCGCTCAAGCATCTGCCGTTGGTCGTGCTGGGCCTGCTCGTCCTGTGCTCGCTGGTCGCGGTCACCGTCATCGGCTACGGCTGCGGGATGGACGGACGCCGCCGCTGGCTCCTGAGCCTTTCGCTCGCCCTCCTGATCACCAGCGCCCTGTGGATCACGATCGATCTCGACCACCCACGGTGGGGGCTGCTGCAGCTCGACGATGGTCCGCTGCGGGCGCTCAAGTTCGAGCCGAAGTGAGCCGGCCGGATCCGAGCGCGTCGGACGGGAGTCGGAATCCGGGAAAGAACCCGATGGCGGGCGGGGCGCGAGTCCCACCCCTTCGGGTGGACCTGCACCGGCCCGTCCCTCGAGGCGGGACGCGGATCTGACATCCGGGATTCCGCACTAGGATGGCCGCCACGACCTCCGAGGAAGCCCCATGAAGGACGAACGCGGTCGCCCCCTCCGCTCCTTCGCCCCGATCCTCGCCTCCCTGCTCCTCGCGCCGGCGCTCCTCGCCCAGGCGGCGCCGCCGAAGGCGCGGACGGAGCCGGTCCGCGAGACGCTCCACGGGGTCGAGGTCGTAGACCCCTACCGCTGGCTCGAGGACCCGGCGAGCCCCGACACGAAGGCGTGGGCCGCAGCCCAGGACGCGTACGCGGTCTCCGTCCTCCGCGCGCTCCCCGGCCGAGACGCGCTTCGCGATCGCGTCGAGTCGCTCCTGCGGATCGAGACGAGGAGCGCCCCGACGGAGAAGGCGGGCCTCTACTTCTTCTCGAAGAAGGCGCCCGACCAGGAGCAGTCCATCCTCTGCGTCCGCAAGGGCCTCGGAGGGTCCGACGAGGTCCTGATCGATCCCCACCCGATGAGCCCCGACCGGACGACGAGCGTCTCCCTCCTCGACGTCTCGGACGACGGACGCCTCCTCGCCTACGGGATCCGGGAGGGGGGGCAGGACGAGGTGGCGCTCCGGCTCTTCGACGTCGAGGCGCGGAACGACCTCGCCGACCGCCTCCCGAAGGCCCGGTACGGGAGCCTCTCGATCGTGCCTGACCGCAAAGCGATCTTCTATTCGAAGTACGACTCCGCCGTCGGCCCCCGCCTCTACCGCCACGCGATCGGCGCGGACCCCTCCTCCGATCCGCTCGTCTTCGGCGAGGGGATCGGGCCCGGCAAGGGGATCTCCGCCTCCCTCTCCGACGACGGCTCCCGTCTCCTGATCCTCGTCTCCCACGGCTCCGCCGCCCTGAAGACCGAGGTCTACCTCCAGGAGCCCGCGGGCACCGGACCCGTCCGCCCCCTCGTGAACGACCTCGAGGCGACCTTCTCGGGGCGCTTCGGGGGCGACCGGATCTTCCTCCGCACGAACTGGAACGCGCCGAACGGCCGGATCATGGTGGTCGATCCGAAGAAGCCGGAGCGGGAAAGCTGGAAGGAGCTGGTGCCGGCGGGCTCCGCCGTGATCCAGGGGGTCGCCCCGGTCGCCGGACGCCTGTTCGCGCAGGTCCTCGAGAACGCCGTCCCGAAAGTGAGGATCTTCGACCCGGAGGGCAAGCCGGCCGGCGAGATCGCGCCTCCCGCCCTCGGCTCGATCGGCGGCGTCTCGGGGCGGTGGGACGGGAAGGAGGCGTTCTACGGCTTCTCGTCCTTCCACGTCCCCCCCTCCGTCGAGCGCTACGACCCCGGGACGGGGAAGTCGGAGACCTGGTGGCGCGCGAGCGTCCCGTTCGAAGGGAAGGGGTTCGAGGTCGCCCAGTCCGAGTACGCCTCGAAGGACGGCACGCGAGTTCCGATCTTCCTCGCGCGCCGCAAGGGCGCCCCTTCCCAGGGTCCGACCTTCCTCACCGGCTACGGCGGCTTCAACGCGGCGCGCGCGCCTGGCTGGTCGGCGCTCGCCGCGATCTGGCTCGAGAACGGCGGCGTCTACGCCCTGCCATGCCTGCGCGGGGGCGGGGAGTTCGGCGAGGACTGGCACAAGGCGGGGATGCTCGAGAGGAAGCAGAACGTCTTCGACGACTTCCTCGCCGCCGCCGAGTGGCTGATCGCGAATGGGCACGCGAAGCCCGAGCGCCTCGCGATCTCGGGCGGGAGCAACGGCGGGCTCCTCGTCGGGGCCGCCCTCACGCAGCGGCCCGACCTCTTCCGCGCGGTCGTCTGCGCCGTCCCCCTCCTCGACATGGTTCGGTACCACAAGTTCCTCGTCGCGAAGTTCTGGGTGCCGGAGTACGGATCCTCGGAGGATCCGGCGCAGTTCAAGAACCTCCTCGCCTACTCCCCCTACCACCGGGTGAAGGACGGGACGAACTACCCCGCCGTCCTCTTCCTCACGGGCGAGTCCGACACGCGGGTCGATCCCCTCCACGCGCGCAAGATGTGCGCGCGGCTCCAGGCGGCGAGCGCCTCCGGGCGGCCCGTGCTCCTGCGGCACGACGCGAGGACCGGCCACTCGGGCGGGAAGCCGACCGCGCGGCAAGTCGAAGACATCGCGGACGAGCTCGCCTTCCTCTTCGCGCAGCTCGGCGTGCCGGCTCCGGCCGGCCCGGCGAATGCGGGGGCGACGGGGCAAACGCGCTAGGCGACGCAGGCCGAGCCCAACCCCCCCTTGCCGGATCCCGCGCGGCGGGCAGCCCCCGGATCCGGGACCCAGGGGCGATGGACGGCAGGAGAGGAGCGGAGAACGATGACCAAGTGGACCGGGTTCCTTCCCGTCATTCGACTGGGCTGGTTCCTCGTCGCGGCGGCGATCGGGGGCGGCTGCGCCGACCGGGAGTACAAGAACCGCGAGGATCCGTGGTGCTCCCCCTGGGAGGAGGAGGAGGAGGAGAACCGGAAGATCGAGTCCGTCTGCCGGACGATCTGCGAGGAGAGCGCGGGCCGGGGCGCGCAGGAAGTGAACGTCCTCGTCCTCTCGGGCGGCGGGGCGAATGGCGCCTGGGGAGCGGGGATCCTGAACGGCTGGCGGGAGTCCGCGAGCCGCCCCCGGCCCGACTTCGACCTGGTCACGGGCGTCAGCACCGGGGCCCTCCTCGCGACCTACGCCTTCCTGAACGACCCGGAGTACGACGGGAGGCTGAGGAAGGTCTACACGAAGGTGGAGAACCGGGACATCTTCCGGAAGCGGTTCCTCCCCGTCGCGCTCTTCCAGGACGCGCTCGAGGCGAGCGAGCCCCTCAAGAAACTGATCGAAAGGGAGATCACGGAGGAGGTCCTCCACCGGGTCGCATCGAAGGGCGCGACCGGCAGGAGGCTCCTCGTCGGGACGGTGAACGTGGACAAGGGCTGCTTCGTCCCCTGGGACCTGACGGAGATCGCGAAGGAGGGGAAGCTCGCGCTCTACCGCAAGGTCCTGCTCGCCTCCGCGAGCGTCCCCGTCTTCTGGCCCCCCGTGATGATCCGCGGCCAGATGCACTTCGACGGGGGGCTCCGCGAGCAACTCTTCGCTCGCTGGACGGCCCGCAGTCTCGCCGCCTGCGCGAGGAGCCGGCTCAACCTCTACGTGATCGTGAACGACAAACTCGGCGTCCGCAGCACCGGCGTCGACCCCAATATCAAGGACATCGCGCTCCGCACGATCGAGATCCTCGTCGACGAGGTCCAGGTCGGGAACCTCCGCCGCGTCGCCTCCATCGTCGAGGCGAACAAGGACGCGCACTTCTTCCTCTCCTCCATCCCCTGGAGCCACCGGCTCTCGAGCAACTCCCACGAGTTCGAGCCGAAGAAGATGGGCCGGCTGTACGAGGAGGGCTTCGCCTTCGGGAAGAGCGGCGGCTGGAGGGAGAAGGCTCCCGAGCAGGAGGAGCTGCGCGCCGCCGAGGCGGACCACTTCCAGGAACGCCTGAGCGCGACCGGGGAGGAGGAGCCGGAAGGGCGCTAGGGGCTCCGGTCGCCCGCGCGGGTCAGCGCGCCGTGCTGGCCCCGAGGAGGAGCGCCGCGTCGAAGAACTGGCCCCCCGCATCCTGGTGGACGTGGACGGCGAGACTGTTCTCCCCCTTCTTGAGAGTCGACCGGACGGAGTCCGTCACGTCGAAGGCCCCGTAGGCGTCGTTCCAGCCCTCGAGGGAGAGGATCTCGCGCCCGTTGAGCGAGACGCGGGTCGCGTTGTCGTAGTGCATGACGAGGAGCGCGGCGTCGAACTCGCCCCCTTCCCAGGTGAACGGCCGTCGCAGCCACAGGTCCGGGGTCGTCCAGGCCGTCCCGGTCCGCTTCTCCCACCCCTGCTTCGCGCCGAAGCCCGCGAGACCCGTTTTCCACTTCGAGTCGTCGAACGCCGGCTCGACCCAACCCTCCGGCGGACGATCCGTCGTCCACTTCCACGCCGCCGGTCCGCCGGGATCGACGACGGCGGGGAGCAGGACCGTCCAGGAGACCTCCGGCGCCTGGGCCGGCGGAGGATCCGACTCGTAGGCCGCCTTCCGGGAGGTGGCGGCGCGGATCTTCGCGAGGTCGAACTTCGGGCGACGGTCGTAGAAGAAGAGGCCGTTCCGCTCCTGCTCGACGTCGGTGAGCTGCGTGTAGCAGAACCCGAAGTGGAACCTCTGGGCGAGGAGCGCGCCCGTGAGCCCCTCGTATCGGGCGTGGAACTCCTCGATCGACTTCGGCTGCGAGCCGTAGCCCCACCCCTTCTCGCCCGGGGGGATCCAGCCGATGCCCCCGAACTCGCTCACGAAGAAGGGGCGGTCGGCGCGCTGGGCGCCGTAGCGCTCCGGAAGCGGCCAGGGGGAGGGGGATCGGGCCCAGCGTGCGGCGAACCGCGCGGGATCCTGCTCGTAGTCGTGGGCGTCGCCGACGTCCGCGTCGGCACGGCTCTTCGTCCACCCGCTCGTGTCGATCACGGGGCGCGTCGCGTCGAGGGACTTCACGAAGTCGTAGACGGCCTCCTGGAGGGGAGCGGCGTCCGCCGGGCTCTCGTTGAACGGACACCACCCGACGATCGAGGGATGGTTGCGGTCGCGGAGGACCTGCGCGCGCCACTCGTGGAGGACGGGGAGGTCGACCGCGCGGTTGCGATAGTCCGGGCCGAAGGAAGGCCCCTCCCCCCACGTGAGGTAGCCGAGCCGGTCGGCCCAGTGGTGGAAGCGCGGCTCGAAGACCTTCTGGTGCAGGCGCGCGCCGTTGAACCCGCAGGACTTCGCGAGCTCGATGTCGCGGCGGAGGGCCTCGTCGGAAGGGGCGGTCCAGATCCCGTCGGGATAGAAGCCCTGGTCGAGGACGAGCCGCTGGAAGACCGGCTCGCCGTTCAGGAGGAAGAGGGGGCCGCGGACTTCCACCGTCCGGAGCCCGAAGTTCGACCGCACGCGGTCGACGACATCCGCCCCGCGCAGGACCGACAGCTCGAGGTCGTAGAGGAAGG
>CBRGOK010000187.1:0-7063 GCA_967798035.1 uncultured bacterium | reverse complement strand
CCTCGCCTCCAGCGTAGATGTTGTGCACCGGAAGGTCGTGGAAGACGACATCGATCTCGGACCGGGGTTCGCCCGGTCGAGGCGGCCAGAGATCGGGTTTCGGACCGACGCAGGCGGCGCAGAGGAGGGCGGACAGGAGCGGCCCGCCCGGGCGGGACCCGCTCAACCGGCCGGCCCGGCGCCGGGCGGCTCCCCTCCCTCGTCGCCGAGCTGTCTCCTCCACCCCGCGACCCGCGCCTCCGCCTGCTCCTTCTCCGCCTCCGAGATCATCCCCTTGCGCTGGTAGAACATCGAGAGCCCCGTGTGGGCGAAGGCGTCGTCGGGGTCGATCTCGAGGATCTTCTTCGCCGTGTCGATCGCCTCGTCGTAGCGGTGGAGCTGGAAACAGGACATCGCCAGGCCGTGGAGTGCCTCCGTGTGACGGGGGTCGGCGTCGAGCACGGCCCGATAGGCGAGGGCCGCCTCCTCGAACTTGGTCTGGGCGTACAGGCCGACCGCCCGCTCGAAAAGCTCCTCGCGGGTCGGCATGGGCGCCAGCTTCCCCCCCCTCCCCCTTCCGGTCAACGCCCGCCCGCCGCCGAGCGGCAGAGCGCCGCGACGAACCGGCCGTCGCCCGCCTCCCGGACCAGGAGCGGGTCGAGCCCTCCCGCCTCCCGGAGCACCTGGAGGAAGGCCTCCCGACCGTACTTGTAGGAGTGGTTCATCGCGAGGCGCTCCCCCGCGGCGAGACGGAGGGGCTCCCCATAGATCCGCAGGTCGAGGTTCCGGTGAGGCTGGAAGTACTTGGCGATCCTCTCCAGGCGGGGGAACCGGGGGTCGGCTTCCCGCACGAAGACGAGCGCGCCATCCTCCTCGCTCAAGCCGAGGCACCGGAGGGGGGCGAACGCGAACCGCCGGTTCGTCGGGTTGTCGTACCCCGCCATCGTGTCGGGCCCCGGGATCTCCCCGTCCACGAGGAGGCGGTCCTCGGGCCGGAGGAGGGCGCCGAACGACCGGATCGCCTCCGGGGGGTCGAACCCGCCGAGGGTGTTCCCGACGAGGAGGAAGAGGCGGGGGGTCGGGCCAGCCCGCGCGCGCAGCGAGGCGAGGTGGGCGGGGTCGGTGAGGTCCGCCTTGAGGCCCGACCCGTCGAATCGCGCGGTGGCTTCGCAGGCGGTCTCGAGGAGGCCCTGGCTCGCGTCGACGGCGAGGTAACGGGGCGCGCGGCCCGAGCGATCGAGGGCCTCGAGGAGGAGGAGGTCCTTGCCGGCGTCCCCCGCCCCGAGGCTCACGACCTCGACCGGCCCGGTCCCGAGGGCCGACGCGCACGCGTCCGCCGAATCGCGGAGCAGGCCGTGGGAGCGGGAGAAGTTCCTGTACTCCCCAGGGGCGCAGAGGGAGAGCCAGGCCCGGACGGAGAGGGGGAACCAGTAGAAGAACTTCTCCGGGAGCGAGTGCAACCGCAGCGCCTGGAGGAACTCCCGCTCGAGACGCTCCTCCGTGAGCAGGACGTCGATCCGCACGGGGGGATTGCGGGGCGGCCGGCCCGGCCCGTCAACGGGGGGTCCCCCCCCTCCCGGTCGGACCATCTGAAAGTCGGATCTAGAATACGTGTTGACATCGGTGATGCCGATGCCTAAATAGGAGCACCGAAACTCGCCACAAGGAGTTCTCCCATGCCCGAGATCGTTCTCGTCGACGCGGTCGAGCTCGCGCCCACCTGACACAACTAATCCGCCTCCAGGTGGAGGCACTCGAACCGGTACGGCCCGGCCTCGCGCCGGGCCTTTTCGTAGGCGCGGGCGGTCCTAGAGTCCCCGTCGATGGACGCGGGGCGACTGTCGATCGGCGCCTTCTACAACCCCCACCTCGGCGAGGCGACGCTCGCCGCGGGGGACCTCCTCGACCACCTGGCGATGGCCGATCCGCCGCGGGCGGGCGACCCGTGGTTCCCCCGGGTGAAGGAGCGCTTCACGCTCCTCCTCCACGACTACCTCGGCCAGCTCTCCGAGCCGGTCGAGGGCCCGGCGCTGGAGCGCGCGCGATCCCTCCTCGCCCTCTACCGGTCCCCCTGGGCGGCGGAGCACCTCCAGCGCGTCCACACGACCGACGGGGGACGCTTCGTCGACTACGTCTTCCCCCCGATCTACACGGAGGACCTCCTCGGGGACTACGTGCGGAACGCGCGCTCCCTGCGCGAGGCGCTCGGCGCGCCCCTCGCGATCGAGCCGATCCCGACCTACCTGAGGCTCCCCGTCCCGCAGATGGAGGAGGCGGAGTTCCTCCGGCGGTTCTACGGGGAGAGCGGGTGCGACTTCCTGATCGACGTCGCCCACGAGTGGCTGACGGCGCGGTTCGCCGGCCGCTCGCCGCGGGCGTTCCTCGAGGAGCTTCCGCTCGAGGCGGTGACCGAGATCCACGTCGCCGGGACGGTCCCGGATGCCGAGCTCGGCGAGCCCTGGATCGGGGCGGCGGTTCCGGACCCGGAGATCCTCGACCTCGCCGAGTTCGTCGCCGACCGCGCCCCGCGGCTGCGGGCGGTCACCTTCGACGCCTTCTCGACGAGCCTCCGCGTGGAGACCCTCCTCGAGGGGATGGCGCGGATCCGGGAGCGCTTCGGAAGTAGGGCGTGAACGGGCGAACCCTCCACGACGCCCTGCTCCGGGTCCTCACGGACGGGCCCCTCCGCCGCGAGGTCCTGGCGGGACGGGCGAGTCCGGAGCGGGGGGTGGGCCCGGCCGAGACCGAGATCCTCCGCCGCGTCGACCGCGACCGGCTCGAGCGGATGGCCCGCTTCATGGGGCGGCACTTCTACCGGGAGCGGATCGTCAGGCTCTTCTCGGGCGCTCGGGCCCTCGCGCCGCGGACGGGGCGGGATCCGCTCTCGGTGCTCGAGGGCCCCTCCTTCCGGGAATCCCTCGCCGGAGCCCGGCTCGGCTCCCCCGAATCGGCCGACGCCGTCGCCCGGCTCGTCGAGGGGATCCTCTCCGCGGAAGAGGACGGACGTCCCGGGGATCTCCCCTACTGGCGCGACCTCGTCCGGTACGAGGGGACCCTGTTCCGGGCGGAGGCGGCGCCCCGGAGCTGGAGTTCGGCCTGCGAGCCCGCTCCCCGTCCGCTGCGCAGTCCGTGGCTCCGGATCGCCGAGTTCGATTGGGACGTCCCGGCCGTGCTCCCCGCCGTCCTGCGGGGAGGGGAAGTCCCCCTCTCGGCGCGCACCCCGACCCGGCTCTTCTTCTCCGCCGCCCCGAGCGGCAAAGTCAACGTCGCGCGATGCCCGGACGCGCTGCGCTCCTTCCTGGAGGCCCTCGACGGGACGAGGTCCCCGGAGGAGCTGGCTCCGTCGCTCGGCGTCGATCGGGGCGCGCTCGAGACGACGCTCTCGCGCCTCCGGGAACTCGGCGCCGTCCTCTGACCGGCGTCAGTAGACGGGGCTCGCGGTGAGCTCCTGCGGAGCCGCACCGGGCCGCAGGAGGATCCCGGTCGATCGAGCCGACTGGACCGCGCCGCTGGCGTTCGCGACCCGCACCTCGCCGTCCCCGATCAGGACGATTCCCTGGGCCCCCGTCGCGGCCCGGATCGCGAGGATCTGCGGAGGGAGCGCGGGCTCGGCGTCGCCCGGACGGAACAGCCAGACCTCGGCCCGGCCGGTCCCCGACACGACGAAGTCGCCGAGAGCGGGGGACGCGATCCGTGTGGAGCAGGAGGTGAGGGAGAGCGTGCAGTGCGGCGTCTGCCGGGAGACCTCGACTCCGCAGTTCATCTCCGGGAGCGCGCACGAGCCCGTCCCGAAGGGGACGGCGCACGGGTCGCCGCAGGCGGCGGCTTCGGGGAGGAACAGCGGTCCCGGCGCCGGCGTCCGATCCGGACGGAGAGCGAGGACGAGGGCCGCGGCGAGACCGGCGGCCGCGACCGCGAATCCCGCCACGCGTCTCCACCGGACGGCCGGGGGCGGCCCGAGGGCCGCCCGCACGCGCCCGGCGACGCGCTGCGCGGCGGCGCTCGGGGCGAAAGCACCGACGAGCGCCCCCCACTCCTCGGCGGCGAGGCGCAGCTCCCGGGCGCAGCGAGGGCACGCCGCGACGTGGTCCTGGACGGAGCCCTCCTCCGCCGGGAACAACTCCCCGTCGAGGTAGCGCTGGAGGAGGTCGTCGAGCTGCCCGCAGTTCATCGCGGCGCCTCCCCCATCCGTTCCCGCACCCACCGTCTCGCCCGGCGCAGTCCGTAGTCGATCTGGTGGAAGGAGAGGCCGAGGCGGCCGCCGATCTCGGCGTAGGAGCACCCCTCGAGGTACTTGAGGCGCGCGATCTCGCGCAGGTCCGACGGCATACCGTCGAGGAGGTCGGCCGCCTCCGCCGCCCGGGCGGGGGAGGCCGTGGACTCGACCTCCGCCGGCAGCTCCCCAGGGCGCCGGAGGAGCTTCCGGAAGTGGTTCGCGCAGACCCGGTGGGCGACCCCCACGGCGTAGGCCCCGAATCGGGCGGGGTCGCGCAGCTCGGCGAGGGTCCGGTACACGATGAGGAACGCCTCCTGCGCCGCGTCCTCCGCCGAGGCGGCGTCCCGGAGCCGGTGGCGCGCGACGGCGAGCACCGCGCGCGCGTGCCGCACGACGAGGAGGTCGAACGCCTCCCGGTCGCCGGCGAGCGCTCTCCGGACCGCCTCCTCGTCGGAGGGTTCGGACATGGGGGGCGGATCCACCCCTCCAGTGTCGCTTCCGGGGCACCGTTCGGAACACCGGCCCTCCTCCCCCCGCCCGTCTTCGACCGTGCTATCGTCGTCCTTCCCTCCGGGAACGATTCCATGAGAGTCTCCCCCCTCCTCCTCGCGGCGCTCCTCCTCCCGGCCGTCGCGCCCGCCCAGGGGGACACGTCCCGCGCGTTCACCCCCGACGACATGATCGGCCTCCCCCGGGTCGGCGACCCCAATCCCTCCCCGGACGGGAAATGGGTCGCCTACACGTTGACCGAGGTCGACCCGAAGGAATGGAAGCCGACGACCCAGATCTGGCTCGTCCCCGCGGGGGGGGGGGAGCCCCGCCGGCTGACGAACCACGAGAAGGGGGCGAACCATCCCCGGTGGTCCCCCGACTCGAGGACGCTCGCCTTCGTCTCCTCGCGCAGCGGAGCCTCCCAGGTCTGGCTCCTCCCCTTCGAGGGGGGGGAGCCTCGGCCGCTGACGAGTCTCTCGACCGGCGCCTCCGATCCGGTCTGGTCCCCGACCGACACCCACGTCGCCTTCACCTCGAAGGTCTACCCCGACGCCGCGGACGACGCGGGCAACCGCAGCCGGGCCGAGGAGATCGAGAAGTCGGGTCTGAAGATCCGTCGGATCGAGCGCCTCCTCTATCGCCACTGGGACGAGTGGCAGGAGGGGAAGCGCCCGCACCTCTTCGTCGTCGAGGTCGCGACCGGCAAGACCCGCGACGCGAACCTCGGCGACGACGCCGACACGCCCGTCTTCTCCCTCGGCGGCCCCGACGGCTACGCCTTCTCCCCGGACGGGAGGGAGATCGCCTTCACCCGCGGGCCCTCGAGGGACGAGGCGTGGAGCACGAACGCCGACCTCTGGGTCGCCCCGGTCGACGGGAGCGCCGCGCCGAGGAACCTGACCGCCGCCAACCCGGCGTGGGACGGCTCGGCCTCCTATTCGCCCGACGGGAAGTGGATCGCCTACCGGTTCCAGCAGAGGCCGGGCTTCGAGTCCGACCGCTTCCGCCTCGGGCTGATCGACCGGTCGTCCGGCACGGTGACGAGCCTCGCCTCCGACGTCGACCAGCACGTCGACGAGGTCGAGTGGGCGCCGGACTCGAGGACGATCTACGCGAACACGGAGGAGGAGGGGCGCCGGGCCCTCTGGGCGATCCCCCTCGCGGGGGGGCCCTCGAGGCGCGTCCTCTCGGAGCGCTCGGTCTGGGAGACCCGGATCTCCGCGCAGGGGGGCTTCTTCACGGCCCGGATCGCTGGCTTCACGAAGCCGAACGAGGTCTGGCGGTTCGGGATGGACGGATCGGACCCGAGGCCGCTCACCCGCCACGCGGCGGACTGGATCGCGAGGAAGGACCTCGGGACGGTCGAGTCGGTGCACATCCCGGGCGCCCTCGGGGCCTCGATCCAGGCCTGGCTCGTGAAGCCCCCCCGGTACGACCCCTCGAGGCGCCACCCCCTCCTCCTCCTCGTCCACGGCGGCCCACAGAACGCGTGGCTCGACTCCTTCTCCTCGCGCTGGAACCCGCAGGTCTTCGCCGCGCGCGGCTACGTCGTCCTGATGCCCAATCCCCACGGATCGACCGGATTCGGCCAGGCCTTCACGGACCAGATCAGCCGGGACTGGGGCGGGGCGTGCTACGAGGACTGCATGCGTGCGGTCGACTGGGCGATCGAGCAGGGGATCGCCGACCCCGACCGCCTGTGCGTCGCCGGGGCCTCCTACGGCGGCTACATGGCGAACTGGATCAACGGCCACACGGACCGCTTCAAGGCGATCGTCACCCACGCGGGGGTCTACAACCTCCCGGCGAAGTACTCGACGACGGAGGAGCTGTGGTTCCCGGAGTGGGACATCGGCGGGACGCCGTGGGACAACCCGGAGGCGTACGCGAAGTGGTCCCCCCACACCTACGCGAAGAACATGCGGACGCCGACGCTCATCACGCACGGCGACCTCGACTTCCGCGTTCCCGTGAGCGAGGGGATGGGGCTCTTCACCGCCCTCCAGCGGCAGGGGGTCCCCTCCCGGATGGTCCTCTTCCCCGACGAGGGGCACTGGATCCTCAAGCCCAAGAACGCCCGGGCCTGGATCGGCGAGCAGCTCGACTGGCTCGACCGGTGGATCCGCCCCTCGGGCGGGGGCGCGCCCGCCGCCGTGGGCGCCTCCTCCTCGCGCTGAGCCGGGGGGTCTAGCCGAACTGCACCGACCGCTTGGTGAACGCCCCCTCCATCCAGAATCCCGTGATGGGGAAGGTCGTCCGGGGGCGCTCGCCGGCCGCTCCCGCCGCGACGAGGACGGGCGCGTAGTGCTCCCACGTCGGGAGCGCCATCCGGGCGGCCGGGGCGCGCGCGCGAAAGTCCTGGAGCGCGTCGACGTC
>CBRGOK010000186.1:0-7072 GCA_967798035.1 uncultured bacterium | reverse complement strand
GATCCCCAGCCACGCGAGGTGGCGCGTGAAGTTCGTGTAGAGGACCTCGGGGCCCGCGATTCCGGCGAGGATGTCGAGGTCCCCGTCCCCGTCGACGTCCCCGAGAGCGACGGCCCGCGTGTCCGCGACCACGGCCGGGAGATCCGCGGCCGTGACGTCCGTGAAGACTCCCGTCCCGCTGTTCAGGAACAGCCAATTCGGCGAGGAGCCGTAGACCGTGATGTTGTCGTTGGCGAAGAACGCGTCGAGATCGCCGTCCTCGTCGAGGTCCCCGAGCGCGACCGCCTGGGTGAAGGCCGCCGGAGGAGACAGCCCTGCCCCGAGAGCCGTCGTGAAGACTCCCCCGCCGTTGTTGAGGTAGAGCCGGTTCAGCCCGGGGGAGGTCCAGCCCGAGTTGCCGACGAGCGCGTCGAGGTCGCCATCCCCGTCGACGTCTCCGAGCGCGACGGCTCGCGTGGAGTCGAGGATGCCGGGCAGGCTCATCGCCGGCGCCGCCGTGAAAACCCCGGTCCCGCCATTCAGCCAGATCGCCTCCGCCTGGCCGGCGGCGCCGCCGTTCCCGAGGAAGGCGTCGAGATCGCCGTCCCCGTCGAGGTCTCCGAGGGCGACCGCCCGCGTGTAGAGGGTCACGGCCGGAAGGTTCGTCGCCGTGACGTTCGAGAAGGTCCCCGTCCCGCCGTTCAGGAAAGGCCGATTCAGCTGGGGGAGGGCTCCCGAGGCGGCGTTTCCCGTGAAGGCGTCGAGGTCCCCGTCTCCGTCGACGTCTCCGAGCGCGACCGCTTGCGTGACATCGAGCACGGCCGGGAGGTTGCCCGCCGTGACGTCGACGAAGACCCCCGCGCCTCCATTGAGGTACAGGCGGTCCCCGGCGCCCGGCCCGAACCCCCCCGAGTTGCCCACATACGCGTCCACGTCGCCGTCCCCGTCGACGTCGCCGAACGCGACCGCCGACGTGAGGTCGAGGAGCGCCGGCAGGCTCGCCGCAGTGACGTCCGAGAACGTGCCGGTCCCCTCGTTCAGGTAGAGGCGATTCTGCTCGCCCGTGGAGGGGACGGAATTGCCGGCGAACGCGTCGAGATCCCCGTCGCCATCCACGTCCGCGAGCGCGAGGGCGGTCGTCGTGTCCGACGTCTCGGGGAAGACTGGGGGGCTCGACTCGGCGAAGAGCCCCGAGCCGTCGTTCAGGTAGAGCCGGTCCGGCCCGGAGTTCCCCACGTACAGATCGACGTCTCCGTCGGCGTCCACGTCCGCGAACGCCACCTCGGTCGTGGAATCGAGCAGAGCCGGCAGGTTCGTGGCAGTCGCGTCGCTGAATACTCCCGCGCCCCCGTTGAGGAAGAGCCGGTCCTGCGCTCCGCCGACGGCGTAGATCCCCGCGAAGGCGTCGAGATCGCCGTCCCCGTCCACGTCGGCCAGGGCGACCGCCCACGTCGACCCGAGGGTTGACGGGAGGTTCGTGGTCGTGACATCGGTGAAGACGCCCGTCCCGCCATTCAGGAGGAGCCGCTGGCCGGCCGGGTAACTGGTTCCAAGGAACGCATCGAGGTCGCCGTCCACGTCCACATCCCCGAGGGCGACCGACCTCGAGCCCGGCGACGGAAACGGAAGGTTGGTCGTCGTCGCGTCCGTGAAGACTCCCGCGCCTCCGTTCAGGTAGAGTCGATCCGACCCCGCATTCCCGAGGAGTGCGTCGAGGTCGCCATCCCCGTCCATGTCTCCCAACGCGATCGAGAGCGTGTCGGTCGCATTGAGAGGGAGATTGGGATAGGTGGCGTTCGTGTAGGTGCCCGAACCGCCATTGAGGAAGAGGAAGGACCCCGACCAACTGCCGACGAGCGCGTCGAGGTCTCCGTCCCCGTCCACGTCCCCGAGCGCGATCGCCTGGGTCCCACTGAATTGCGAGAGGATGGCCGCCGGCGGCGCGAGGGTGAAGACGCCGACCCCGTTGTTCACGAGGAGTCGGCTCGCGGAAGGGTTGGGGTACCCTCCGACGATCAGGTCGAGGTCTCCGTCCGCGTCCACGTCGCCGGCCGCAGCCGCCCAGGTCTCGAAGGGAAGGGGAGGAAGGCTCGTGGCGGTCACGTCGGAGAAGGCGCCCGTCCCCTCGTTCGTGTAGACCCGATCCGAAGACACGCTTCCCAGGAAGGCGTCGACGTCCCCGTCGCCATCGAGATCGCCCAGCGCAAGGGCGTTGGCCGCCCCCTGGTCTCGCGGGATCATCCGGTGCGGGAAGCCGAACCGCTGGGCCCGGGCCCCGGAACCGCAGGCCCAGAGGACAATTCCGGCGAACGCCCAGGATCGGAGGGTTCGATCCCCGAATGGAGGAACTCCGTTCCTCTGCTCGCTCGCCGGGAGCGAGTCGCGACCCTCGCGAAGTTCCGTCTTGGCGTCCAGGGGGCCTCCTCGAAACCGAGCGCTGCCGGACGAACCTAGGCCGGGAGGGCGCCCCCGGTAACCGGGCGAGTTCCTCCGCCCTCCGGGTCCGGGGACCGGGGAATAGCCGCTCCCTATTCGTACGCGATCGCCGGGAGGACCTCGAGCCGCGCCGCGCGCCGCGCGGGGAGGAGCGCCGCCGCCGCGGAGGCGAGCACGCAGCCCGAGAAGAGCCACAGGACGGGGCCGACGGGAACGACGAGGGGGACCGAGAAACCGTTGATCTCGAGGGAGAGCCCCGACACGACGTTCTCCGAGATCGCGGCGCCGACCGCCACCCCGAGCGCGCCGCCGACGATCCCGACGAGGATCGCCTCGAACGCGACGATCCGGAAGACGGCCGAACCCGGGGCGCCGATCGCCCGGAGAAGTCCGAGCTCCCGCGTCCGGACCAGCGCCCCGATCCAGGCGGCGTTCACGACGCCGAGGAAGGCGAGGAGGATCGTCGCCGCCGTCTGCGCGCGCGTGAAGGAGAAGACCCGTTCGAGGATCCCCCGCACGGCGGCCCGGAACTCCTCGATCGACATCACGATCGCCCCGTAGCGCTCCCGCAGGCGCTCCTCGATCGTCCGCCGCACGACCTCGCGATCGGCCCCTTCTCCGAGGAGGACGATGCAGTCGTCGAGGAGGGGGTCCTCGAAGTCCTCCCGGTAGACCGCCCGGTCCATCAGGATCACGCCGCGCGGCCAGCCGTAGTCGACGACGATCCCCGCGACGCGGTACTCGACCTCCCCCTTCGCGGTCGCCAGCCGGACCGTGCCGCCCGCGCGGACGTCGAAGTTGTGGGCGAACCCCTCCGAGGCGAGGATCGCCCGCCGGCCCGGCAGCTCCCGCAGCATCGTCTCCTCGTCCCCCGACCGGTACTCGAACCGACCGCGCGCAGGGTGGGTCGCCGCGTCGAAGGCCGTGAGCATCACGTCGGCACCGCGGAAGGGGACCATCCGGACGCGGGCGGCGTCGGCCTGACGAACGCCGGGGACGGCGCGGACCTCGTCGAGGACCTCGGGGCCGAAGGGGT
The DNA here is from genome assembly GCA_967798035.1 of uncultured bacterium. GTDB lineage: Bacteria > Planctomycetota > UBA1135 > UBA1135 > JAKEFM01 > JAKEFM01. The sequence goes on along the minus strand of CBRGOK010000186.1, from coordinate 3,621 downwards.
CGGTCCCCGTGCTCGAGCCGAGGAAGCCCCCGTAGAAGACCCAGAGGTCCCCCCCGAGGGTCCGCGCGACCCAGCCGTCGATCGCGCTGCGGAAGGAGGCGGCGACGAGGGAGACGTGGACGGCGAGTCCGAAACCGGCGGCGAGCGCGACGACGGTGAACCCGATCCGACCCGGGGAGCGGAGGAAGCCGTCGGTCGCGAGCCGGCCCGGGACCGGGGAAGCCGCCCGGAGCGCGGCGCCGAGGGGGGAGGCGAGGAGCCTCGAGGCCGGCCACGCCCCGAGGACGAGGGCCGCCGTCAGGCCGGCGGCGACGAACCATCCGGCGCCCGTCAGGCGCTCCGGACCGAGGAGGTGCGCGCCGACCGCGACGCCGAGGGCGAGGAGCGAGAGGACGACGCGCACGGGGTTGCGCAGCCGCAGCGGATCGTGCCGGATCTCCTCCCGCAGCGCCTCGACGGGAGCGATCCGCCCGATCGAGACGGCCGGGAGGAGAGAGGCGAGGGCGGAGGCGACGACGCCGGCGAGAAGGCCGACGAGGACCTCCCCCGGGGTGACGCTCGAGCGCACCTCGGGGACGGTGAAGTAGCTCGACGCGACGTCCTCGACGAAGAGGCGGGTCGCGCCCCGGGAGATCGCGGCTCCCAGGGCGACGCCCGGGATCGCGCCGAGGAACCCGATCGCCGTCGACTCCCCGACGAAGAGGAGGAGGATCCGGAGCCGGGTCGCCCCGAGCGCCCGCAGGAGCCCGAACTCGCGGGCGCGCTCCGCCGAGGACAGCGCGGCGGAGTTGTAGACGAGGAAGACCGCGACGCCGAGGGCGATCAGGCTCGTCAGCGTGATCAGGATCCGGAGGGTCCCGAGGACCGCGTCGATCTGGACCCGGCCCCACTCGGGCGGACCGACCTCGAAGAGGGGGCCCACGGCGGCCGCGAGCCGCGCCCGGGCGGCCTCCAGGTCGACCCCGGGCGAGAGGACGACCTCGATCAGCCCGCACTTCCCAGGCGTCCCGAGGAGCGACTCGGCGAGGCCGATCGGGAGGACGAGCACGCGCGCGCCGAAGGCCCTCGCGGCCCCTTCGGGCGCGAGGACTCCGGCCACGCGGAGGCGCCGCTTCCCGGTGCGGCTCGCCACCTCGAAGGAGGCCCCCGGCCCGAGGTTCCCCTCCTCCGCGAGGCGCGTCGTCACGAGCGCGCCGTCTCCGGCGAGGAGGGCGAGAGGGTTCAGCGCCTCGATCGAGCCGGCGCCGCGGTAGGCGCGGACGAGGGCGTCGTCGAGGAGGTCGACGCCGATCGCGAGGACCTGGCCGATCCCCGGCGGATCCGTGACGCGGATCGTGAACTCGGAGAGGGGAACGGCCGCCTCGACCCCCTCGACCGCGCGGACCGTCTCGAGGAGCGTCCGGGGCACACTCCGCGTGGGGGAGCGGACCTCGAGGTCGGTCTTTCCCGAGACCGCCTCCGCGCTCTCCCGCATCGCGACGACCACGGCGCGGTTCGCACCCGCCGTCGCGACGAAGGCGGCGACCCCGATCGAGACCGAGGCGGCGCAGAGGGCGACGCGGACCTTCTTGCGCCACAGCGGGCGGAGCGAGAAGAGGCCGAAGGCCCCCCTCACCGCCTCTCCTCCCCCACCACTTTCCCGTCGAGGAGGCGGACGATCCGCGAGGCGCGCGCGGCCGCCCGCTCGTCGTGGGTGACGAGGACGATCGCCTTCTCGCGCTCCCGGTGCAGGCTCTCGAGGACGTCGAGGATCTTCTCCCCCGTCGCGCGGTCGAGGTTCCCCGTCGGCTCGTCCGCCAGGAGGACCGGCGGATCGGGCGCGAGGGCCCGCGCGATCGCGACCCGCTGGCGCTCCCCCCCCGCCAGGGCGTCGGGGCGGTGGTCGAGCCGGTCCCCGAGGCCGACCCCGCGGAGCACCGCCTCGGCCCTCTCCCGCGCGCGCCGGGGACTCTCCCCCTCGAGGAGGAGCGGGACCTCGACGTTCTCGAGGGCGGAGAGGGTCGGGAAGAGCTGGAAGAACTGGAAGACGAAGCCGATCCGCGTGCGCCGCAGCCGCGACGCCTCGTCGTCGCTCATCGAGGCGATCCCCTTCCCCTCGAAGAGGACCTCCCCCTCGTTCGGCCGGTCGAGCGCGCCCAGCAGATGGAGGAGCGTCGACTTCCCCGAGCCCGAGGGTCCCACCACCGCCACGAACTCGCCCGGCTCGACGCGAAAGTCGACGCCCGCAAGCGCCCGCACCTCGCGCTTGCCTTGGAGGAAGAAGCGCCCGAGGTTCCTCGCCTCGAGGACGGGGGGAGTCACGCGGCTCGCGGAGATAGGGGAAAGCCCCGCCCTTTTCCATCGTCCGCCGCGCGCCGGCCTCCGACGGTCCTGCCGGATCCCCGCGACCGATAGACTCCTCCCATGCGCAGGCGCGCACCCTGCATCGAGGTCCTCGACGAAGGCGTCGCCCGGTCCCTGCGGAGGATGACGCCGGCGCGCCGGCTCGCCCTCGCGTTCGAGGCGGAACGCTTCGTCCGTCGGCTCGTGACCGCGGCCGTCCGAGCCCAGCATCCGCGCTGGAGCGAGGCGCGGGTTTCGGGAGAGGTCGCCCGCAGGTTCGCCCTTGGAACCGGCTGATCTGCTCGGGCTCCTCGTCGAGGCGCTCGAGGATTCGGGAGTCGAGTACTTCGTGGTCGGGGCGATGGCCTCCTCGACCTACGGGGAGCCCCGCTCGACGCGAGACGTCGACGTCGTCGTCGACCTCCGTCCCGACCAAATCCCTGCGCTGGTGGCGCGCTTCCCGGCGCCGCACTTCTACGTGAGCGAAGAGGGCGCCCGGCGCGCGGCGGAGCACCGGGACATGTTCAACATCCTCCACCCCGCGTCGGGCCTGAAGATCGACCTGATCATCCGGAAAGCCGACGCCTTCGACGACAGCCGGTTCCGCCGAAGGCGTCGGCTTCGAGTCCTTCCCGACCGGCAGGTCTATCTCGCTTCTCCCGAGGATGTGATCCTGAAGAAGCTCGTCTTCTACAAGGAGGGGGGATCGGAGAAGCACCTCCGGGACGTCGCCGGGATCCTCCAGGTCTCGGGACGTGCACTCGACCGGGCCTACCTCGCGCGATGGGCGCGGCGCCTCGGCGTGGCCGAGATCTGGAGGAGGGTGCTCGATCGCGTCGGCAAGGCGGCGAAGGCGCCTCGGAGGAAGCCCGGACGTCGCGGTTGAGCCGGGTCTGAACCCTCCCGGCTAGCTTCGCCGAAGGACTACCGGCCGTCCGAGCCGAGGTCCTCCGCGAGGGCGGCGAACTCCCGGTTCTCCGGCTCGAGATCGCGGAGGAGTCGCGCCCGGCCGGCAGCCTTCGACCGCTCCCCCGCCGCGCGCTCGTAGAGGGCGAGGGCGAGGAGGATGTCGCGGTCGCAGGCGTGAACGTCGAGCGCCCGTTCGAGGAGCTTCCGCGCCGCGGCCGGCTCGCCGAAGTCGTGGAGCGCCACGGCGTGGACGTAGGCGAAGCGCGCGACCTCGGGCGCGCGGCTCGCCGCTTCCCCGAGAGCGACGATCGCCTCTTCCTTCCGGCCCTGGCGCTGGAGGGCGAGCCCCAGGGACTGGTGGAGGGACGCCGCATCCGGGGAACGGGCCAG
>CBRGOK010000185.1:0-7091 GCA_967798035.1 uncultured bacterium | reverse complement strand
GTCGAGGTGATCCGGCGCAACGACGCGGAGCTCGGCCGCCTCCTCGACGGGATCGGCGCGGACGCGGAGCTGCGGGAGTCGACGTCGGTCTTCGTCCTCCCCGAGTTCGGCCGCGACAAGGATCTCAACGAGCGGCGCGGCCTCGACCACGGCGACGCCTCGGAGAGCCTCCTCCGGATCGCGCTGGTCGCCTCGGGGCCCGACTTCCGCAAGGGGAAGGTCGTGAAGGAGGCGGTCGAGTCGATCGACGTCTGCCCGACGATCGCGAAGGTCTTCGGCGTCCCCGCCGAGTCGGCCCGCGGCAAGGTCCTCAAGGGCCTCTTCGCCTGATCCCCCGCCTTGCGCGCGGGTCCGGGACGAGCGCTCCGAGTCGTCCCGCTCGCCACCGCCCTCCTCGCCGCCCTCGTCCTCGCCGCGCAGGAGCTCGCCCCGACCCATCCGCGCGCCGAGCCGCCCGTGGCACGGGCCGAGCCCCGGCCCGGCTCCGAGGGGTGCCTGCGCTGCCACGAGGGGATCGAGGAGGCGCACCCGTTCCATCCCCTCGGGTGCGTCGATTGCCACGGGGGGAACGCGGGGGCCGACGCGAAGGACCGCGCGCACGTCCTCCCCTCGAAGCCCCTCCCGAACGACGAGCGGGTCGTCCCCCTCGACCACGACCCCGCCTACCGGCGGTTCCTCAACCCGACTGACCTGCGGATCGTCGGGAAGACCTGCGGGAACTGCCACGCCGCCGAGGTCTCGACCTTCGGGAAGTCGCTCCACGCGACGACGGCGGGCCACCTCTCCGACGGCCTCTACGAGAACGGGGTCGTCGCGGACCGGCGGGCCCGCTTCGCCCTCTTCCCCGTCGCGGACGAGGACGGGTCGGTCCCGCCGGAGGGGTATGCCCGTCTCGACGCGGTGCCGGGGTTCGATCCGCGGCGCGACCCCTCGACGCTGGCCGCCCACTTCGCCGACGTCCCCCGGAAGAGCTGCGCGCAGTGCCACTTCTACTCCCAGGGGCGCGCGGTCCGGGGCCGGCTCGGGATGGATGGGGACTACCGCGCCGAGGGGTGCGCCGGGTGCCACATGCCGTACGCGGAGGACGGGCTCTCGCGCTCGGGGGATCCGACCGTGAAGAAGCACGAGCCCGGCCACCCGACCGCCCACCGCCTGACGACACGGATCCCGACGGAGACCTGTACCCAGTGCCACTACGGAGACGCCTCGATCGGGCTCACGTTCCGGGGGCTGGCCCAGCTCCCTCCGGGGATGCCGGGGGGACCCGACATCCCCAACTCGACGAAGTCCCCGCTGAACGGGGTCTTCTACTTCCGCGACCCGCGGAACACCCCGCCCGACGTCCACCACGAGAAGGGGCTCGCCTGCATCGACTGCCACACGGTCCGCGACACGATGGGGGACGGCGACCTCCACGGCTTCATGGAGCACGCCGTCGAGATCGAGTGCGCCGACTGCCACGGCACCTTCTCGGCACGCTCGACGTTGACGACCTCCCGGGGAGCGCCGCTGACGCAACTCCGCCGGGAAGGGGACCGCGTGATCCTCCGCTCGAAAGTGACCGGGGAGGACCACCCCGTGACGCAGGCCCGGGACGTCCTCGACCCCGTCCACGCGGACCGCAATCCCGCCGCGGCGCGGGCGATGACGCCCGCGCACGAGCGCCTGGAGTGCTACGTCTGCCACGCGGGGTGGAACGCAAACTTCTTCGGGTTCCACTTCGACCGCAACGAGGGGTTCACGCAGCTCGACCTCCTTTCCGGGGACCGGACGCCCGGACGCTGCACGACGCAGGAAAAGGTCTTCGCCACCTTCCGCCGCCTGACGCTCGGCTGGAACCCGGAGGGGGCGGTCGCCCCCTACCTCGTCGGGTTCTCGACGATGGGGACGGTCCACGACGCGACGGGCCGCCGGCTGCTCGACCAGCGCATGCCCGAGACCCGCGCGGGGCGCTCGGGGATGACGATGATCCACCACGACCCCCACTCGACCCGCCCGCGGGCGCGCTCGTGCGTCGAGTGCCACCGCTCCTCCGCCGCCTTCGGCCTCGGGTCGCCGGACTTCCGACTCGCGCGCGACTTCCTCCTCCTCGCCGATCGGCGCGGACTCGAGGTCGTCGCCCTCGACCGCCGCCAGCTCGCGAAGTCGCTCCCGGTGGCGAAGCTCCCGGCGCCCGACGTCGTGGCGATCGCCCCCGATCCCGACCCGATCCAGGGATACGCTCGGCGGGCCTTCCTCGCCTGCGCCGGCGCGGGCGTCCTCGAGGTCGACCTCTCGGACCCGGGCGCGCCGAAGCGCGCGGCCTTCCTCGCGTCGGTCGACCCGCGGGGGCTCGTCCTCGCCGGCTCCACCCTCCTCGTCGCCGACGGGGAAGGGGGGCTTCGCCTGGCGGACGTCTCGAGCCCCGGCAAGCCGAAGTTCGTGGGTCACCTCCCGACCGTCGAGGCGAGCGGCGTCGCCCTCCAGTGGCCCTACGCCTTTGTCGCCGACGGCCCGGGCGGCCTCGTCACGGCCGACGTCGGGGACCCGGCCCATCCGAGGTTCCTCGCCGCCCTCGACACGAACGGGACGAACACGACGCCGAACGACGCGCGCGGGGTCGCCGCCACGTTCCAGCCCGCCCGGCCGAGCGACGGGAGGGGACGGCGCACGCGGGCGCGCCTCCTCGTCGCGGTGGCCGGCGGGTCGGCGGGATCCGCTCTCGTCGACGCGACGGAGCCCTCCGCTCCCAAGAGGATCTTCCCACCGGGCATCGACATCCCTCCGATCAAGGGAGCGGTCGCGATCGCGGTCGCGTTCGGCTCCCAGTTCGACCTCGGCGATCCGGGAGGCGCCATCCCGACCGAGGAGAACGACTACCTCTACCACCTCGTCGAGAGGGAGGGAGGCCGGGGGGCGCTCCAGGTGCTCCGGATCTCGAATCCGGAGCGGCTTTTCGCCACTGGCGAGCGGCCGATCCTCGGCCGGGTCTCCTCCCTCACGCTCGCGCGCGTCTACAACGCCCCCTACGTCCAGACCTTCGCGCTCGTCGGCAGCGACCGCGGCCTCTTCCCCGTCGACGTCTCGCGCAGCGCGCAGCCCGAGGTCCTCCCCTCCCTGCCGGGCGTGACGCGCGTCGAGGCCGCCGCGGTCGAGGAATTCGCCTTCGATCGCATGGTCGACGAGGAGGGGAGGGCCCTGAAGGACATCTCCCACGAGGGGGCGCGCTTCTTCACGCGCGGGGAAATCGCGAAGCTCCTCCGCGTCCCCGCCGCCGAGCTCGGGATTCGGGTCGAAGCGACCCCCTACATGAGCCAGGCCCTCCAGGCCCGGGAGACCCTTGCCGCCGAGGACCGCGACCGGGACGGAAGGCTCTCCCCTCGCGAGGGACGGGGGAAAGGGGAGGGCGACGCGTCCGGGGACGGGTTCGTGACGCTCCGGGAGCTGTTCGTCGCGCAGGGAGGCGGGACTCCCCCTCCGCGCGAGGCTCCCGCCCGGCCGCCGCCGCCCCCGGCGGGCGAGCCGGTCCCTCCGGATCCCGATTCGGTCTGGGCGAAACTCCTCGACGGGGTCCCGCCGCTGCGGGAGGACCAGAGGGTCGCGGGGGGCGATCTCTCCCGCTTCCTCCTCGACCGGCTCGACGCAAACGGGGACGGGGGAGCTGACCTGAACGAGACCGCGCGCCTTCCCGGCGCCCGTCCCCTCGGCTGGGGGGGCCCCGCCGCGCGCGAGTTCTTCCCGAAGTTCGATCGCAACCACGACGGCCGGGTGACGGCCCACGAGCTCGGGGTCCCCGGCGAGCTCCTCCGTGAGCTCGACCGGGACCGGGACGGAGCGCTGGAAGCCTCCGAGTTCCCCGTCCGGCGGAGGACCGTCTACCCCTTCTACCCCACGATGGACGCCGGGGACTTCTTCCGCGCCTTCGACCGCGATCGCGACGGCAAGATCGAGAAGCGGGAGTTCCCCCGGCGGGAGGTCTTCGAGTCCCTCGACGCGGACCGCAGCGGGGGGATCTCGGTCGAGGAGCTGGCCCGGGTCTTCGCTGCGGTCCGCGCGCTCGGGGTCGACGGGGTCCCGGACGATCTCCTCTCCCGCTACGACGTCGACCGGGACGGCGTCCTCGGCCCGACGGAGTTCCCGGCCCCGGAATCGGTCCGCTCCCGCCTCCTGCGGCCCGGGTCCGGCACCCGCGCCGGGGGGTAGCCCCCCTATCGCGACCCCGGCCCGGGTCGTATCCTTTGCCGCGCTCCCCGCCGGAACACCGACGGTCGAGCACGCAAGGAGGTCTTCCCGATGCGCGCTCTCGCTCTCCTCGGTCCCGTCCTCGCCCTCCCGTTCCTCGCCCGCGGGGGGGCCAACGAGGCCTCGGTCCGGTGGGCTCCCTCCTGGTCGGCCGCGATCGAGGAGGCGAAGGCCCGGAACGTCCCCGTCCTCGTCATCTTCGGCAAGGACCACTGAGGGGGGTGCGAGGCGCTGGAGTCGGGGACTCTGGCCAACAAGGAGTTCGTCGCGTACGTGAACGAGTCGGCCGTGTGCCTCACCGGCCACAGCGGGCGCGACCACGGCACGATCGACGTCGTCGACCCGAAGACGAAGGCGAAGACGACCCGCTGCAAGAAGTTCCTCTCGATCACCTGCGACGACCACGAGTCGGCGAGCGGGCAGGCGCGGACGGGCGGAGGCTTCGAGTTCCAGTACCTCCCCCAGTCCTACATCGTCGACCCCGAGGGGAAGACCCTCGTCGACCTCCCCGGCCCCTTCGCGAAGAAGCAGGGGATCGAGAAGTTGAAGGAGGCCTCGAAGAAGCTCGGGCCCGGGATGAGCGCCTCCGCGTGGGCGAAGGCGCAGGCGGCGCTCGGCGAGGGGGACAGCGCCCTCTCGGGCGGCGACCTGAAGAAGGCGCTCGAGCGCTATCGCGCGGCGGTCCGCGAGAAGGGGACGACGAAGGCCCTCGAGGAGAGCGTCGCCGCGAAGATCACCGGCGTCGAGGCGAAGGGGCTCGAGGCGGTGAACGCGGCGAAGGGGGAGAGCGACCCCGCCGTCGCGAAGAAGAGGCTCCAGGCGATCGCCCAGGACCTCGCGGGCACGAAGGCCGCGGAAGCCGCCCAGGCGGCGATCGCCGCGCTCGGCTAGTCCGCCGGCGAACTCGATCGATCCCCGGGGGGCGCCATGCGGCGCCCCCCGTCGTTTCCTCGCCTCCTCTATCCTCTCGCCCCCTCCCCCCCCGCTTCCCGAAGGACCCCGCATGGACAAGTCGCTCGCCGTCTTCCTCGCCCTCGTCGGCACGGCGATCAGTCTCGCCTGGCTCCTGCTCGGCTACCGCGCCGTCGCGATCCTCGAGCTGGGCGCGACCTCCTTCGGCCGGATGGCCGACGCGCTCGAGAAGTTCGAGCGCGCCACGCGGTCGGGGGACTCGGGGAGCCGGCCGTAGGGCGTCCGGACCGGGGCGCCTACTTGGGTGGGTAGGTCTTGCGCGCCCACGCCTCCCACTCCCGGTCGACGTCGGCGAACGTCCAGCCGAGGAGCTCCCGGAGCGCCTCGCGCTGCGCCCCCGCGAGGTCGCGGGCGTCGGCGTACCCCTTCGCGTCGAGCCGGCCCTTCACCTTCCCGAGGAGCGCGCCGAACTCCTTGGGACGGGTCCGGAGGAGGAAGTCGACCTTCGACCAGCAGACGACGTGGTCGTCCACGTCCATCTCGGCGAAGGCCTTCTTGCGGACCAGGTTCGCGAGCGGCTCCGCCTTCCCGCGCGCGAGGATCCGCAGGGTCTGGGCCTCCCAGTTCGACTCCCCGAGGGTCGGGATCGCGGTCCCTTCGTCGGCGTCGAAGGTGTTCGACTCGGGGTCGATCCCCCGCTCCAACCAGTGGGCGAGCCCCTCGTCCAGCCAGAGCGGCGCCTCGTAGGAGTAGTGCTTGTACCCGGCGAGGAGCACGTGGGAGAGGCCGTGGACGAGGTGCGGCAGGAGCCCCTTCTCCCGGCGGTGCTCGACGACACAGGGGATCGAGAGGTGGATCGCGTGGCGCTCCTGGAAGTGCCAGCGCTCCGAGTCCGGGACCTGCGTCCCGGTGTAGGCGACGAGGAACGCCTTGTGCGCGGCCGTCGTCGCGTGGAGGAGAATCTCGTACTTCTCCTTCTCCCCGAGGTAGCGCCCCTCCCCCATGTAGGGGCTCCCCGCCTCCCGCTCCGCGGGGAAGTCCTCGTCCCGGACGCCGAGGATCCCCTGGAACTTCTCGTAGCAGGCCTCCGCGCGCAGCGCGTAGAGGTGGAGGCGCAGCCAGGGGTCGACCCGGCGCGTCCGCGCCGGCACGTCGGGAAGGGCCTTGCGCAGGACGGCGAGCTCCGCTCGCACGCGCGTCTCCTCCTCGTCGGAGAGGTTCACCGCCTCGAGGGAGGACCCGATCCGGAAGTGGGCCGACTCGAGGAAGAGGAGGGAGACCGGGGCCAGGAGCTTCCGGACCTTCTCCGAGTCGTCCTTCGCGAAGGGGAAGGGGCCGTGGGAGACGAGGCCGGCGGCCCTGAGCAACGCCGGCTCGTTCCGGCAGTAGGGGCAGGCGTCCTCCCCGGGCGCGCGCGGCCCGAGGAGGCCGGCGAGGAGGGCGACCAGGGGGAACACGCGGAGACATCGTACCGGCGGTCTCGACGCGGTCCGCCGATCCGGTAGCCTCCGCCGCCCCTCCCCATGCGCGGCCGATCCGTCCGGGCGCGGGCCCCGACCCGCATCGACTTCGCGGGCGGGTTCACGGACGTCCCCCCCTACTGCGACCGGAGGGGAGGGCTCGTCGTCAACGCCGCGATCCGGCCCCTCGTCGAGGTCGAGGTCCGGGAGACGGGGAGGGCGGGCTTCCTCGTCCAGAGCGGGGGAGCCGTCCTCCGGATCCCGTCCACGGCCGCCCTCGATCCGCGCGGGAGGGAACGGCTCGTCCAGGGGGCGCTCCTCGCCACCGGCGCGCGCGAAGGGCTCGAGATCCGGATTCGGAGCGCCGCCCCTCCCGGCTCCGGGCTCGGGACCTCGGGGGCGACCGGCGTCGCGCTCCTCGCGGCGCTCGATGCCGTCGCGGGGCCCCCGCGCGGGCCCCCCCGCCGCCCGCGCCCCGCGCGCCGGCTCGAGGGCGCG
>CBRGOK010000184.1:0-7096 GCA_967798035.1 uncultured bacterium | reverse complement strand
CTTCGCGGGGTTCTTGACCTCGAGGTCGCCGACCGCGAAGAAGACCCCGGTGCCCGCGCCCGACTCGAGGGCCACGGAGAAGACCCCCGCGTCCGTCGGAAGGTTGCGCGCGTCGACGGAGAACTCCTGCCTCCCGCCGCGCTTGTCGAGCCCCACGTTCCCGAACGCGTCCGCGTCGGGGGCGGAATCGGGCCGCTGGAGGGAGACCTGTCCATGCTCCGAGGGTCCACTGGAGGCGGAGCCGCCGCCGGTCCCGCCGCCACCGCCGCCGTCGCCGATGTAGATCGGTCCCGGGACGGTCCCCTCGAGGCAGACCCCGACTCCCCCGACCCCGCGGACCTGCACGAGGCGTCCGCCGAGGTAGGAGATGTCGGCCACCGAGAGGGTCGTGCTGTCGACCTGGACGTTGAGGTCCCACCGGCCGGAGCTCGCCGACACGAGTTCCATGGATCCGACCGGGTAGAAGGACCCCGATCCGACCCCGTTCTCGAGCCACACCTCGTAGGGGGTCATAGGCCCGGTGGCCTCGAGCTTGTCCGTCCGGACCCAGAACCTCTGCTCCGAGGGGTACTGCTCCAGCCGGACCTGCCCGCTCGCGTCGGAGTCGAACGCGCCCCAGGGGGGCGAGATCGTCGTCCAGTACTTGATCGGGGCGGTCGCGGAAGCGGCGAGCGCGAGGGAGAGACACGCGCCAAGGGAAACGGCCGGGGTCCGGATATTCATCGAGTCACCTCTGGCGCCGGACGCCCAGGGTCCTCCGCGGGGAATCCTCCCCCGGCCTCCAGTGGCGAAGCCCGTCGACGACGCCGACGGGCCCCAGTCGGACCCACATCCGGACAACCAGGAGAAATATCCCCCGGGGCCGCGGGATCGTCCACCGGAGGGCCCGGTATGCTCGGGGCCGGACCTTGGACGGCATCTTCGTCGGCCTCGATTGCGGGACCCAATCGACCCGGGCGCTCGCCCTCGACGCCGCCTCCGGGAAGGTCCTCGCCACCGCCCAGCGCCCCCTCACCCTCCTCCTCGGCCTCCCTCCGGGCCACGCGGAACAGGAGCCCCGCGACTGGGTCTCGGCCGCCCGCGAAGCCCTCCTCGAGGTCCTCGCCGGCGTCGAGCGCCGCGCCGTCCGGGCCATCGGGGTCTCCGGGCAGCAGCACGGGTTCGTCCCCCTCGACGCCCGCGACGAGCCGATCCGGCCTGCGAAGCTCTGGTGCGACACCTCGACCGCTCCTCAGTGCGCGCGCCTCCTCGAGCGGCTCGGCGGCCTCGAGAGATTCCTCGCCCTCACGGGCAACGCCCTCCCCCCGGGCTACACCGCCTCGAAGATCCTCTGGCTGAAGGAGAACGAGCCTTCCAACTTCGCCCGGCTGCGCTCGATCCTCCTCCCCCACGACTTCCTCAACCTCTGGCTCACCGGGGAGAAGGCGACGGAGCCGGGCGACGCCTCCGGGACGGCGCTCCTCGACGTCCGCACCCGCCGCTGGGTGCCGGAGGTCTGCGAGGCGATCGCCCCCGGCCTCGCCGCCTTCCTCCCTCCTCTCCGGGACTCCCTCTCGATCCTCGCGCCCCTTACACCCGAGCGGGCCGACGAGCTTCGCCTCCCCCGCGACGTCCTCGTCTCGATGGGATCCGGCGACAACATGATGGGGGCGATCGGGACCGGGAACGTCCGCGAGGGGATCGTCACGGCGAGCCTCGGCACCTCGGGGACGGTCTGCGCCCACTCCTCCCGACCCCTCGTCGATCCCCGCGGCGAGGTCGCCGCCTTCTGCGGAGGGACGGGAGCCTGGCTCCCCCTCGTCTGCACGATGAACGTCACCGTCGCGACGAGCCTCGCCCTCGCCGCCTTCGGGGAGGATCTCGACTCCCTCGATCCCCTCGTCGAGTCCGTCCCACCCGGCGCCGACGGGCTCCTCTGCCTCCCCTACTTCGCGGGGGAGCGGACCCCGAACCTCCCCGAGGGGACCGGAGTCCTCTTCGGCCTCCGCGAGGGGACCTTCGACCGCGCCCACGCCCTCCGCGCGGCGATGGAGGGGGCGACGCTCGGACTGAACTACGGCCTCCGCCGCCTGCGCGATCTCGGCATCGCCCCCCGTGAGATCCGGCTGACCGGGGGCGGCGCGCGCAGCCGCGCCTGGCGCCGGATCGTCGCGGACGTCACCGGCTTCCCCGTCGCCTGCCCGGAGTCGGCGGAGGGCGCCGCCCTCGGCGCTGCGCTCCAGGCGCTCGCCGCCCGCGCGAAGGACCGGGGCGAGCGCGTCTCGATCGAGGAGGCCTGCGACGCCTTCGTCCGGCTCGACGGATCGACCCGCGTCGAGCCGGACCCCGCCCGCGTCGCCCTGTACCGGAACTGGCAGGACCTCCACGACCGCCTCTCCCTCGCCCGGCGCGAGTGCTTCCCGCGCCACCGCGCGCTCCTCGGGGGGTAGCAGGGTTACGATCTCTCCCCCACCTCCCGGAGCCGCGCCATGGCCGCCACGAAGAAAGCCCCCGAGCCCCGCTTCGCCGTCGGATCCTGGGCCTTCATGTACGGGTGCGACGACCGGTTCGGCCGCGGCTACAACCCCCACCCCCTCGAGCTGGAGGAGGTCTTCGACCTCCTCGCCCACGTCGAGGGGATGGAGTACGTCGCCGGCCACTTCCCCGGAGAGTTCCCCGAGGACGTCGAGGTCCTCCGCAAGCTCGCGAAGTCCTACCGGATCGGGATCGGCTCCGTCGTCGCCAAGACCTTCGGCGCGAAGTACAGGAACGGCGGCCTGACGAACCCCTACCCGGGCTACCGGAAGGAGGCGCTCGACACCCTGAAGCGCTGCCTGGAGATGAACAACGCCCTCCTCCCGGTCATGAAGGAGATCGGGCGTCCCCTCGGGGCCCGCAACTGCGTCATCTGGCTCGGCCACGACGGGAGCAACGGCCTCTTCCTCTGCGACTACGGCTGGCGCTGGAGGACGCTCGCCGAGGCGTTCGCGGACGCGTTGAAGTCCGTTCCCGGATGCCGGATCGCGCTCGAGCCCAAGCCGGGCGACCCGGCCGAGGACTGCTTCATCCGCGGCGTGACGGCCGGCCTCCACCTCCGGGCCAAGGTCGACGCCCTTCTCCCGGAGAAGGAGCGCGGCCGGTTCGGCTTCAACGTCGAGTACGGCCACGTCCACCTCGAGGGGGGGAAGGTCGCCGAGAGCCTCTGCCTCGCGCTCGACGAGGGGGCGCTCTTCCAGATCGATCTCAACGACAACCGGAAGCGCTGGGACACCGACCACATCCCCGGCAACGACAACGAGCAGGAGATCCTCGAGGCGGAGTACTGGCTCCTCCACAGGGGCTACGACGGGATCTTCAACTTCGACCTGTTCCCGCAGCGCGTCCCCGGCGAAACGAAGAAGGACACGCGCCGGCGTTTCGGCGAGCACCTCGCCGAGTGCGTGAACGCCGTGCGCTACCGCTGGGAGCTCGTCAAGCGCCTCCCCGCCCCGGAGGAGATGTCCTCCCTCTGGGCGGACCCGGATGAGACGCGGGTGTCGCGGCTGGTCCGCGACACCCGCAATCGACGGATCGAGTTCGCCGAGTCCCGCTACCGGGGGTAGCCGGTCCGCTTCCTACTTCCCTTGGGGGACGATGCAGGGCCCGGGGACCGACACGTACTCCTTCCCGCAGAGGTACTTCTCGACCCTCATCATTCCCGGCTCGCCGTTGTCCGAGCACGGGACGTAGTCCACCCCGATGAGGACACATCCCGGCCCCGGAGGGGTGAACTCTCCCATGAGCGACTTCGTGCTGAGGATCTTCTGGAGCGTCTTGACTATCTCGCGGCCGATCCTCTCCCGGTAGGCCTCGTTGAAGTGCTCGAGCCAGGGGTTCCAGTCGAGCGAGATCAGCGTCCCGGGCTCGACGTAGCTGAGGGGGGCCGGGGCGCCGTTGGTGGCCGCCGCCGTCGGCGCGGGTGCGGGCGCCGGCGGGGGCGCGAGCGCCAACCTCGCGGGCGTGGGCGTGATCACGGAACGGCCGGTGTGGTGGTCTGTCATAGCCTTTCATCTCTCCATGTCGGGGCCCCGCGGTGCGTCGCGGGATCCTCCCTCTCCAGGTCGAGCCACGCACGCACGCGCGGTCTCACTCTCGTGCGCTCTTCGCACAGCGGAATCCGAAGTCCTTGCCGTAGAAGGCCGGGTTCAAGGGGTCTCGCGCCGCGCAGGTGCAGGCCTCGGGACTACCCGAGACGACCGTGGAACGCCCTTTCATGACCCTCGTGCGACCGGGCGCGAGCCAGGGATCGTGGATGAGCGAGGTTCCCCTCCGAGGCCGCCAGGGATCCCAGACCCATTCCCTGGCGTTCCCTGCCATGTGGAACAAGCCGAACGGGCTTTGACCCTCCGGCAGGCTGCCCACCGGGAGGAAGGGAGGCGGGCTGCTATCGATGACGGTTCCCGGGTCCGGCTGACCGAGATTGGCCCGCCCCGGGTCGAACTCCATCCCCCAGGGGTATTTCCACCCCTCGCTGCCCCTGCAGGCGATCTCCCACTCGATCTCCGTCGGCAGCCTCTTTCCCACCCATTCGGCGTACGCGCTCGCCTCGTCCCACGGAACGCCGGTCACGGGAAGCTCATCCCACCCAGGTTGATGCCTCCGACTCGGGGGGCCGTCCCACGTGCTCGGGAGCCTCCGTCCCGTGGCGAGGACGAAGCGCTCGTACTGGGCATTCGAGACCTCCCTCGCGTCGATGAAGAAAGAGGGATGGTCGACGGTCCTCTCCTCGAGTTCCATGATCGGGACCGCGGGAAAGATGGGAACGAGGTCGAGGCCGACCCGGTACGTCCCGGCCGGCACACGGACCATGTCCCGGACGACCTCCTCCGTGCGCTGGAGAGTGACCTCGACGATCCGGGCGCCGCCCTCCCGGGTCACCTCGAACGAGTACTCGCCGAACCCGAACCCGGCGATCTCCATCACCACGCGGTACCACCCCAGCGGCAGCGAGATGCCGCGAAGGGGGGTGACACCGAGCGGACGCGGCGGTCCGAGTTCGCCGGAGGCCTCGTGGACGTCGTGGAGAACGACTTGGGCCCCGTCCGGCTCCGTGAGGAAGGAGACCTCCGCCTCTCCGAGCACCTTTCGCAGCCTCCCCTGGAGCACTGGGTCGTCGCCTCCGCGGAGGGCCAACGCCTTCTCGAGCTTGAGAGTCGCGAGCTGCCGGAAGCGGTCCCCTTCCCCGCCCTCCGCGTGCTGGACGTCCTCCTCCGCCTGGACGAGGAGGGAACCGACTTCGGCCTCGACCTTGGCGGAGACGCGGCGCAGGGCCTCGGCGGGCAATCGCTCTTCTGGCTCCTTCGCCGCCAGCGCCTCGAGGACCCTCCCCGCGCCAGCGAGATCGCCGTGGAGTTCCAGCCTCTCGGCCTCCCCGAGACGCGTCTCGCGCGCGACCCGCGCGACGCGGGCCGCATGGACTGCACCCCCTGCCGCCGACCCGAGGAGGGCGAAGGCGGCGAACCCCGCGGCGACGCGATGACGGCGGAGGTAGCGTCCAGCGATCCGGATCGGGCCCAGCGGCGTCGCCCGGATCGGCTCGAAGCGGAGGAAGCGCCGCAGGTCCTCCGCCATCTCCGCCGCCGTCGCGTAGCGGTGTTCCGGGTCCTTCTCCATCGCCTTCAAGGCGATCACCTGGAGGTCCCGCGGGATGGAGTGGTTGAGCTTCCGCGGAGCCGGCGGCGGCTCGAGGACGATCCGGCGGAGCACCTCGTGCGAGGAGGTGCCCTGGAAGGGCACCCTCAGCGTGAGCATCTCGAAGAGGGTGACGCCGAGGGAGTAGATGTCGGTGCGGTGGTCGACCTTGACCCGGCCGGCCATCGCGATTTCGGGGCTCAGGTAGTAGATCGCCCCCACGAGATCCCCGGTGACCGTGAGGCTCTCGAGGCCCGTCTCCTTCGCGAGGCCGAAGTCGGCGACGTGAGGGACGAGGGCGCGATCGACGAGGATGTTGCCGGGCTTGACGTCGCGGTGGATCACGCCCCGGCCATGGGCGAAGGCGAGGCCGTCGGCGATCTCCCCCATGAGCTGCGCGACGGCCCCGAAGTACCCGAGGGAGCGGACCGGGAAGGGGTGCGGCGTGTCGGGATCCTCCAGCCCCCTCACCGGGGGCGGCGCGATCTCCCGGACGAGGGCGCGCAGGTCGAGGGAGTGCAGCTGCGAGGGGCCGAGCCTCCGAAGCTCCGCCAGCAGCTTGTCGAGGGAGACCCCCTCGACGTGCTCCATCGCGTAGTAGGAATACCCCTGCGCCTCCCCCTCCGAGTAGACCGCGACGAGGTTGGGATGGTGAAGCCGGGCGGCGATCTCCGCCTCGTGCCGGAATCGCTCGAGCGTGCGATACGACTGCGCCCGCGGGGCGCGCAGGAGCTTCAGGGCGACGGGCCGCTGGAGGGAGATCTGATGCGCCAGGAAGACCCGCCCGAAGCCACCCTGACCGATCTCCTTCACGATCCGGAAGTCCCCGAGGACCGTCTCCCCACCGGGGGCCTCCCCCTCCCCCTTCACGAGCCGGTCGAGGGCCGCGACCGTCTCGAAGTGCTCGGAGAGCTCCTTCCGGAGCTGGGGGTAGCGGTCCAGGTATTCGCGCGGGGAGGGGGACTCGCCGCGGGCGCGGCGGTCGAAGAACTCCTGGAGGACGCGGCGGAGTTCCTCGGCGGGGTGGGTCACGCCCGCCCGTCCCCGTCGGGCCGGATCGTCCCGTCCCGCACCATCCGGTCGTGGACCGCGTGCAGCGCCCGCTCCAGCCGCTTGCGGACGGCCTGCGGGCTCCTCCCGATCCGCGAGGAGATCTCGGCGATCGAGAACTGGTCGACCAGGATCATCCGGAGGAGGGCTCGGAAGTGCGGCGGGAGGTCGGAGATGGCCTTCTCCAGGGCCTCGGCCTGCTCCCGTCGACCCGCGATCGACGAGGGGGAGCGATCCGGCGACGGGATCCCGTCGCCGAGGTGCACGCCGTTCCCGTCGCTGCCGGCGCCGACCGTCTCCTCGAGCGAGCGCCCCTTCCCGCCGCGACGCTTGGGGCCGAGGTGGCACCGGCGCAGGTCGATGATCCGGCGCCGGGCGATCGTCCCGAGCCACCCCT
>CBRGOK010000183.1:0-7110 GCA_967798035.1 uncultured bacterium | reverse complement strand
CCTCCCCGACCCGAAGCCCGCCGCCCGGGAGATCGGATTCCTCTTCCTCCTCAAGGACGCCTACCTGATCCCCTTCGAGCTGGCCGCCTTCCTCCTCACGGTGGCCCTCGTCGGCGCGGTCTTCCTCGCGCGGCAGCCGCACCCCCCCCCGCCGGGAGGGGAGGGGACGTGAGCCTCGGGGCCTACCTCGCCGTCTCGGCGGCCCTCTTCGTCCTCGGGCTCGCGATGATGATCGCGCGCCGCAACCTCCTCTACATCCTCATGGGGATCGAGCTGATCCTCAACGCGGCGAACCTGAACTTCGTCGCCTTCGGCCGCTACGCCGCCTCGGCCGGGGGGGAGGCGGCGCTCCGGGGGCAGGTCTTCGCGCTGATCGTCGTGCTCCTCGCCGTCGCCGAGGCGGCGGTGGCGCTGGCGATCATCCTCCACGCGTACTCCCTCTTCGACACCGTGCGCCCGGAGGAGCCGGACCTCCTCCGCGAGTAGGCGATGGCCGACTTCGGGTTCACGGAAGGCGACTTCGCCCGCCTGGCGGCGGTCCCGCTGATCCCGCTCGGGGCGTTCTTCGTCCAGACGCTCGTCGGGCGCTTCGGGCCGCGGAAGGGGGACTGGATCCCCGTCGGGGCGCTCGCGGTCGCCGCGGCGCTCGGGATCTTCGAGTTCGCGAAGTGCCTGACGGTCGGGGACCCGGCCTTCCGCGTCGAGTGGAGGGAGGCCTTCGACTGGATCCCCGGCCCCGCCGAGAGCCGCGCCTCCTTCGGGATCCTCTACGACAACCTCTCCGCGACGATGACGGCGGCGGTCGGGCTGATCGCCTTCCTCATCCACCTCTTCTCCGTCGGGTACATGCACGGGGACCGACGGTACGCCTCCTTCTTCGCCCACCTCTGCCTCTTCTCCTTCGGGATGCTGGGGCTCGTCCTCAGCGACAACTTCCTCTCCTTCTTCGCCTGCTGGGAGGTGATGGGGCTGTGCTCCTACCTCCTGATCGGCCACTTCAGCGAGAAGCCCTCGGCCGCGGCGGCGTGCAAGAAGGCGTTCCTGACGACCCGGATCGGGGACGTCTGCCTCTTCCTCGGGATCGCGATCCTCTGGACGAGGCTCCACACCTTCCGGTTCACGGAGCTGTGGGACGCGGTGCCGCGGGTGCTCGCGGAGAACGGGGGGGCCTACCCGGGCTGGCTCGTGACGGCGGGGCTCCTGATCTTCGGCGGGGCGGTCGGGAAGTCGGCCCAGTTCCCCCTCCACGTCTGGCTCCCCGACGCGATGGAGGGCCCGACGCCCGTCTCCGCGATGATCCACGCGGCGACGATGGTCGCCGCCGGCGTCTTCCTCACGGCGAGAGCCTTCCTCTTCCTCTCCCCTGAGGCGCGGATCGCCGTCGCGCTCGTCGGCTCCTTCACGGCGATCTTCGCGGCGACGATCGGGATCTGCCAGACCGACATCAAGCGCGTGCTCGCCTACTCCACGATCTCCCAGCTCGGCTTCATGATCGCCGGGATCGGGGTCGGGGGGATCGCGGCGGGCCTCTTCCACATGGTGACGCACGCCGCCTTCAAGGCGTGCCTCTTCCTCGGGTCGGGCTCGGTCATCCACGCCGTCCACACCCAGGAGATGCCGCAGATGGGGGGGCTGCGGCGGAGGATGCCGATCACCTACGGGACGATGCTCGTCTCGACCCTCGCGATCGCGGGGGTGCCGCTCTTCGCCGGCTTCTATTCGAAGGACGCCATCCTCGCCTCGACGCTCGTCCAGGCGATGGAGCACGGCTCCCTCCTCCACGCGCTGCCGGCGATCTTCCTCTTCGTCGCCGCGGGGACGACGGCCTTCTACATGTTCCGGCTGATCATCCTCACGTTCCACGGGGAGCCCCGGGACCCCCACAAGTTCGAGCACGCCCACGAGTCCCCCTGGGTGATGACGGTCCCGCTGATCGTCCTCGGGGCGCTCGCGGTCTTCGGGGGATCGGCGTGGATCCTGAACGGGGACGTCCTCGGGCATCACCCCTGGTTCCTCGAGCTGGGCAAAGGGCTCCCCGGGATGGTCGTGGCGGAGGGGGAGGCGGCGCACCTCGAGCACGAGGCCCACGGGATCGCGATGTGGGGCTCGATCGGGGTGGCGGGAGCCGGGATCCTTCTCGCCTTCGTCTTCTACCAGTGGCGGAGGCTCTCGGCGGCCGCCTGGGCGGAGCGCTTCGGCGCGGTCCACCGCTGGGTGAAGAACAAGTACTACGTCGACGAGTTCTACCTCGCGACGGTCGTCCGCTTCGTGATGTTCCTGACGGCGGTCCAGCGCTGGTTCGACGTCTGGATCGTCGACGGGTTGGTGAACCTCGTCGGGGGGATCGGGCGCGCCGCGGCGGCGTTGTCCGGTTGGTTCGACCGGTGGGTCGTCGACGGGGCGGTGAACCTCGTCGGCTGGCTCACGCAGCTGTGGGGCGGGGTGGCCCGCCTGTTCCAGACCGGGCGCGTCCAGACCTACGTCGCCTGGGGGGTGGCGGGCGCCGTCGGCGCGGCCGCCGTCGTGCTTTGGATGGCCTGAGGATTCCGGTATGGGCTGGCTCTCCTCCATCGACGTCCTCACCTGGATCGTCTTCCTCCCGACGCTCGGGATGGCGGCCGTGATGCTCCTGCCGTCGGCGAGCAAGCGGGCGATCCAGGGCGTGGCGGTCCTCGTCACGGTCCTCGCCTTCGCGCTCAACCTCTACGTCTACGTCTCGACGTTCGACCGGTGGAGCGGGGCGATGCAGCTCGTGACGGAGGCGAACTGGATCCCCGCCTTCGACATCTTCTACCGCGTCGGGGTCGACGGGATCTCGCTCCCCCTCCTCCTCCTCAACACCCTCCTCTTCGCCCTCGCCGTCCCCGCCTCCTTCGGGATCGAGCGGGGGGTGAAGGGGTACTTCGCCCTCTTCCTCCTCCTCGAGACGGGGGTCTCGGGCGTCTTCGTCTCCCTCGACTTCTTCCTCTTCTTCGTCTTCTGGGAAGTGATGCTCCTCCCGATGTATTTCCTGATCGGGATCTGGGGCGGGCCGCGCAAGGAGTACGCGGCGATCAAGTTCTTCCTCTACACGCTCATCGGCTCGGTCCTGATGCTCGTCGCGATGGTGGCGTGCTACCTCGACGCGGTCCCGCACACCTTCGACCTCCTGAAGCTCCAGGAGCTCGCGCGCAACGGGCAACTCGACGGCACGCGCCTCCTCCACGGGGGGATCCTCCTCGGGCTGCCGTTCCAGACCTGGCTCTTCGCCTTCCTCTTCATCGGCTTCGCGATCAAGGTCCCGGTCTTCCCCTTCCACACCTGGCTCCCCGACGCCCACGTCGAGGCCCCGACGCCGATCTCCGTCATCCTCGCCGGGATCCTCCTCAAGCTCGGCGGCTACGGGATGCTCCGGATCAACTTCCCCTTCGCGCCGCAGGCCTTCCAGGACGCGGGGACCTTCCTCGCCGTCCTCGGCGTGATCAACATCGTCTACGGCGCCTTCGTGGCGATGGCCCAGACCGACTTCAAGAAGCTCGTCGCCTACTCCTCGGTCTCCCACATGGGGTACATGCTCCTCGGCTTCGCGGCGGGGACGACCTGGAGCGTGAACGGGGCGATGCTCCAGATGCTCACCCACGGCGTCTCCTCGGCGATGCTCTTCCTCGTCGTCGGGGTGATCTACGACCGGGCCCACCACCGCGACATCGCGCGGTTCGGCGGCCTCTCCCAGCGGATGCCCTTCTACTTCGGGCTCTCCTCGCTCGGGATCTTCACCTCGCTCGGCCTCCCGGGGCTCGCGGGGTTCGTCTCCGAGGCGATGTCGCTCGCCGGCTCCTACCAGAAGTTCCCGACCCTCGTCGTGATCTCCGTGATCGGCGTCGTCATCACGGCGGCCTTCTTCCTCTGGACGATCCAGCGCGTCTTCCTCGGGCCGCTCGACGAGAAGTACGCCTCCCTCCCCGAGATCAGCGCGCGGGAGGTCGTCAGCCAGGCGCCGCTCGCGGTCCTCTGCGTCGCCCTCGGGATCTTCCCCGTCCTCGTCCTCAACTGGCAGATGCCGGCGATCGAGACCTTCCTCCGGCTCATCGCGCCGAAGTAGCCGCGCGTGCCCTCGACCTACTCGGAAGACCTCTTCCGGATCCTGCCGGAGACGGTCCTCGCCGCGGGCGCCTGCGTCGCCCTCGTCGCCGACCTCCTCTGGAAGGGGAAGGAGAGCCGCCGGGTCGGGACGATCGCGCTCGCCGCGATCGCGGCCTCCGTGTTCGCGCTCCTGCGCCAGGAGCCGCGCCCCGCGATCGCCTTCGGGATGGTGACGGTCGACGGGTTCGGCGCGCTCTTCAAGGTCTTCGTCGCGGCCACGCTCGCCGTCGTCGTCCTGTTCGCGCACTCCTCGCGCGAGCTGCCGCGCCACGGGGCGGGGGAGTTCTACTTCCTCCTCCTCTCGGCCGGCGTGGGGGCGTACTTCCTCGTCTCGACGACGAACCTCCTCCTCCTCGTCCTCGCCCTCGAGGTCCTCGGGCTCGCCTCCTACGTCCTCGCCGGCTTCGCGAAGGGGGACCGCCGGTCGGCGGAGGCGGCCCTCAAGTACCTCATCTTCGGGGCGGCGGCGACGGGGGTCATGCTCTTCGGCCTCTCGATCCTCTTCGGCCTCACGGGCTCCCTCGACGCGCGGGAGATGGCCTCGATCCTCGCCGGGAAGGCCGCCGACCCCGCCTCGGGGGAGGCGATCGACCGCTTCCGGGTGGCGGGGCCCGCCGTCGCGATCGCGGTCGTCCTCGCCTTCGTCGGGTTCGGCTACAAGGTCTCCGCCGTCCCGTTCCACTGGTGGGCCCCCGACGTCTACGAGGGGGCTCCGACCCCGGTCACGACCTTCCTCGCCGTGGCGAGCAAGGGGGCGGCGTTCGGCGCGCTCCTGCGGTTCAGCGCGGCGCTCCTCCCCTCCCCGGCGATGGGAGAGGGAGCGGCGGCCTTTTCCGGGAAGCTCGGCCGGCTCCTCGCGCTGATCTCGGCCGTGACGATGACGCTCGGGAACCTCGCCGCCCTGCGGCAGACCAACCTGAAGCGTCTCCTCGCCTACTCCTCGATCGCGCACGCGGGCTACACCCTCATGGGGGTGGCGACGCTCTCGCCCGGGGGCTTCGAGACGAGCGTCTTCTACCTCTTCGCCTACTACTTCATGAACCTCGGCGCCTTCGGCGCGGTGATCTACTTCGCCCGCTCGACCGGCAACGAGGACATCGACTCCCTGCGCGGGCTCGGCTGGCGCGCCCCCTTCGTCTCGGGGTGCGTCGTCGTCTTCCTCCTCTCCCTCGTCGGGATCCCGCCGACGGTGGGCTTCTTCGGGAAGTGGTACCTCTTCCTCGCGGCCTGGAACGCGGGGTTCGGCTGGCTGACGGTCGTCGCGGCCCTGAACGCCGTCGTCTCCCTCTTCTACTACTTCCGGATCGCGAAGGCGCTCTACTTCGCGCCCGAGAGCGAGGCGGTCTTCCACCACCGCCCGGTCCCCTCCCTCGCCGCGATCCTCGGGCTCCTGACGGTCGGCACCTTCTGGTTCGGGCCCTTCCCCGAGACGATCCGCTCGGCCTGCGCGGAGTCGGTGCGCTTCCTCTTCTAGCGCGCGCGCCTCCGCTCGATCGCGCGCTCGAGGATCCCGTCGACCTGCTCGAAGACCCGCTCCCAGCGGTAGCGCTCCTCGATGCGCGCCCGGGCGCGGGCGCCCATCCGGGCGCGCAGGTCCCCGTCGCGCATCAGCTCGATGGCGCGCCGCGCGATGGCCTCCGCCCCCTCCTCGACGAAGAGGTGCTCGCCAGGAACTGCCTCGACGCCCCGAGCCGCCGCCGGAGAAGCGACCACGGGGCAGGCGCACGCCATCGCCTCGAGGACCTTGTTCTGGAGGCCCCGCGCGATGTCGAGCGGCGCGACGGCGAGCGCCGCCTTCCGGAGGTAGGAGGCGGTCTCGGCGACCTCGCCGACGACGAAGACGCTCTCCCCGTCGTGCAGCTCGCGGACCGCCCGGCACGGGCGCGCGCCGACGATCTCGAAGCGCGCGCCGGGGCGCACGAGGCGCACCCGCGGGAGCACCTCGTGGGCGAAGCGGCGGACCGCCTCGACGTTCGGGGGGTAGTCCATCACGCCGGTGAAGACGATCCGGTCGGGGTCCCGCGCCGCCGGGGGGCCCGGCGTGAACCGGGAGAGGTCGACCCCGTTCGGGACGACGAGGGGGTCGACCTCCGGGATCCGCTCGCGGAAGAGCTTCCGCTCGGCTTCCGTGATCACGATCGAGACGTCGAAGGTCCGCGCGACCTCCCGCTCGAACTCGAGGAGCGTGCGGGCCTCCCTCGCGTACGCCCAGCGCGCGGGGCCCCGCGAGCGCGCCGCGTACTGGGCCCACTTGTCCGAGTCGAGCTCCCCGAAGTGCATGACGCGGGCCGCGCGCGCCGTGGCGTAGGGGGCCATCGAGGAGGAGTAGGCATAGACGAGGTCGGGGTCGGGGAGGGCCGCGACCGCCGCGTGGAGGCGGCGCGACCGGAAGTAGGGGATCGTGAAGGGCCCCCTCCCGGCGAGTCCTAGCACCGCCGAGATCCTCGCTCGCAGCGGCGCGAGCCGCTCGACCACCACCCGCGCCACGCCGAGGCGGCGCAGCTCCTCCGCGTAGTCGAGGTCGCGCCTCCCGTCGGCGAGCGCCGCCACCGTGACCTCGTGGCCGCGCACGAGGTGGCGGACGAGGTTCGCCGTCGTGATCTTGTCGCCGCGGTTGGGGGGGAAGGGGACCCGCTGGGCGAGGAAGAGGATCCGCACGGGGCGCGGAGGATACCGGGCTACCCCCCGAGCGCGGCGCGCAGCGCGGGCTCCGCCATCACGACGTGGCTCGCCCCGACCGCCGCGAAGACCCGCTCCCCGCGGCGGACGAGGCGGACCAGGAGCGCGACCATGTGGGCGTCGCGGAACCGGTTCGATCGCGTCTGGACCTCGTTCATCCAGGTGTCGGTCTTCCCCGGATCGAAGAAGGTCTCCGGCACCTCCCTCCAGTCGGGACGGTCGGGGAACTCCCGGGCATGGAAGCACGCCATCGCCTCCAGGTCCGGGAAGGACTCCCCGAGACCCGGCAGCCCCTTCACGCGCTGCAGC
>CBRGOK010000182.1:0-7119 GCA_967798035.1 uncultured bacterium | reverse complement strand
CCTCCCCCGCGCGCCCGAAGATCGCGTGGAGGAGCTTCTCCTCGGGGGTGAGCTCCGTCTTGCTCTTCGGCGCCACCTTCCCGACGAGGATCGCGCCGGGCTTGACGCGCGTGCCGATCCGGACGATCCCCCCCTCGTCGAGGTGGCGCAGCGCCTTCTCCCCGACGTTGGGGATGTCCCGGGTGAACTCCTCCTTCCCGAGCTTCGTCTCCCGGATCTCGAGCTCGTACTCCGTGATGTGGATCGAGGTGAAGACGTCGTCCCGGACGAGGCGGTCGGAGACGAGGATCGCGTCCTCGAAGTTGTAGCCGTCCCACGGCATGAAGGCGACGAGGATGTTCTTGCCGAGCGCGAGCTCGCCGCGCAGCGTCGAGGGGCCGTCCGCGACGATCTGCCCCTTCTTCACCCGCTGCCCGACCTCGACGCAGGGGCGCTGGTTCAGGCAGGTCTTCTCGTTCAGCCCCTGGAACTTGCGCAGGCGCAGCTCGTCCTCGCCGACGACGACGCGCTCCGCGTCGACGATCTTCACGACCCCGTCGCGCGGGGAGCGCTGGATCATCCCCGAGTTCGTCGCGACGGCCGCCTCGAGCCCCGTCGCGACGATGGCGGACTCGAGGGTGAGGAGGGGGACGGCCTGGCGCTGCATGTTCGATCCCATGAGCGCGCGGTTGGCGTCGTCGTGCTCGAGGAAGGGGATGAGCGCCGCCGAGACGCCGAGGATCTGCTGCGGGGAGACGTCGACGTACTGGACCCGCTCCCGCTCGACGAGGGTGAAGTCCCCCTTCAGGCGGGCGGCGACCTTTTCGCCGGAGATCCTCCCCCCCTTGTCGATCTCCGTGTCGGCCGGGGCGAGGACCGCGTTCTGCTCCTCGTCGGCCCGGAGGTAGGCGACCTCG
The DNA here is from genome assembly GCA_967798035.1 of uncultured bacterium. GTDB lineage: Bacteria > Planctomycetota > UBA1135 > UBA1135 > JAKEFM01 > JAKEFM01. The sequence goes on along the minus strand of CBRGOK010000182.1, from coordinate 6,223 downwards.
CCCACGAGGCGCCCCTTCTCCACCCTCCGGTACGCGGTGATGAGGAACCCGTAGCTGTCGACCCCGGAGTAGAGGGCGAGGGAGGAGATGAGCCCGATGTTCGTCCCTTCCGGCGTCTCGATCGGGCAGAGCCTCCCGTAGTGGGAGAGGTGGACGTCCCGCACCTCGAAGCCGGCGCGCTTGCGGTTCAAGCCCCCCGGCCCGAGCGCCGAGAGGCGCCGCTCGTGGGTGAGCTGGGCGAGCGGGTTCGTCTGGTCGACGACCTGGGAGAGCTCCCCGCGCCCGAAGAAGTAGTCGATCGCGGCCGAGAAGGTCTTCGAGTTGATCAGGGTCCGCGGCGTGAGCGCCTCGACCTGCTCGAGCCCCATCCGCTCCTGGGCCGTCCGGCGCAGCTTGAGGAGCCCCTTGCGGAACTCCTCGGAGGCGAGCTCGGCGATCGTGCGCACGCGGCGGTTGCCGAGGTGGTCGATGTCGTCGATCTCCCCCTCCCCCTTGCGCAGCGCGAGGATGTACCGGATCGCCCCGACGAGGTCCTCCGGCTCGAGGGTCTGGACGTCCTCGGGGGTCTGCGTGCCGAACTTCCGGTTGAGCCGGAAGCGGCCGACGCGCCCGAGGCGGTAGCGCTGCGGGTCGAAGAACTTCTCCCGGAAGAGGTCGCGGGCCTTCTCGACCTGGGGGGGGTTTCCCGGGCGCAGGCGCAGGTAGATCTTGAGGAGGGCCTCCTCGTGGCTCTTCGGCCCCTGCTTGTCGTCCCGCAGCGTCGTCAGGAGGAGGGGGTCCTCGACCCCCCCGAGGACCTCGACCTCCTTCAGGTCGCAGGCGCCGATCTTCTTCGCCTCCTCCTCGCCGATCTCGGTCGCGGAGGGGACGAGGACCTCCCCCGTCTTGAGGTCGATGACGTCCCCGACGGCGACGCGCCCCTGGACCGCCTTGACGAACCGCCCCTCCGGCTCGTCCCGCTTCCGGCGGAGCGTCTCGATCGCGTAGAAGGTCTTCAGGATCTCGGCGTCGGTCCCGTACTTCGGGGACATCGCGCGCAGGAAGGTGAGGGCGGAGAACTTCCCCGACTGGTCGATCCGGATCGCGAGGGCGTCCTTCTTCGTGACGTTGATCTCGATCCAGGAGCCCCGCTCCGGGATGATCCAGCAGGAGTGGAGCCGCTTCTCCCCGGTGTGCACCTCCACGGAGAAGTCGACGCCGGGGGAGCGGTGGAGCTGGGAGACGATCACCCGCTCGGCCCCGTTCACGATGAACTCCCCCCCCCCGAGCATGATCGGGATCTCCCCGAGGTAGACGTCCTCCTCCACCGGCTCGGGCTTGACGAGGCGCAGGCGCACCTTGAAGGGGTAGCCGTAGGAGAGCCGCAGCTTCCGGCACTCGTCGGGGGTGTAGCGGGGCTTGCCGAGCTCGTAGCCGAGGAACTCGAGCCGCATCGTCTTGTCGTACGACTCGATCGGGAAGACCTCCCGCAGCAGCGCCTCGAGGCCGCCCGGGCGGCGCTTCGTCCGCGGGATGTCCCGCTGGAGGAAGTCCTCGTAAGACTTCGTCTGCAGCTCGGCGAGGTCGGGGAGCCCGAGGACGGGCTCGTGCCGACCGTACCGCCGGACCGGGAGCTCCTTCGGCATCATGCTCAGGCTCGTCATCGGGGGACCTCTCTCGGGGGGGAATACGACCGGGCGGCGCCGCGGGAACGGGATCGCCCCCGCCTCCCGGTCCGGGACGGAACCCCCGGGGGGAGGGGGCTCCGGCGCCGGGAGGGAGGGACGCTCGCCGCGGCCAAGGGTCGGGCCGGGCTCCTACTGCAGCTTCGCCGTGGCGCCGGCCTCTTCGAGCGCCTTCTTCGCCTTGTCGGCCTCCTCCTTCGAGAGGCCCGTCTTCACGGGCTTCGGGGCGCCGTCGACGAGGTCCTTCGCCTCCTTGAGGCCGAGGTTCGTCAGGGCCCGGACGACCTTGATCGTGTTGATCTTGTTCGCCCCGGCCGACTCGAGGATCACGTCGAAGGAGGTCTTCTCCTCCTTCGCGGCCGCGGGGGCGCCGCCGCCCGCCGCCGGCGCGGCCATCGCCGCGGCGATGGCCTGGACGCCGAACCTCTCCTCGTAGGCCTCCTTGAACTCCTTCAGCTGGAGCAGGGTCATCGACTCGAACTTGCGCAGGAGCTCCTCGACCTCGGGGCTCCAGCTCTTCGTCGTCGTCTCGGTCATGTTCATCGACTCCGTTCCTCAGGGGCCTCCCCCCCTCGCGGGCGGGAGGCTCGCGCGGCCGCGATCCACGTGCGCCGTGCGGGGGCCGCGCCCGCACCGGCGGCGCTCCCGCTAGGGGGCGGGGGCGCCCGCCGATTCCTTCTCCCGGTCCGGTTCCGCCGGCTTCGCCTCCGCTTCCTTCTTCGGCTCGAGGGCCGCCGCCAGCCGGGCCGGCACGGACAGCGTCGAGGCGAGGAGCGAGGCGACGGCGCTCGCCGGCCCGAGGATCGACCCGAGGGTCTGGGCGAGGAGGACCTCGCGCGTCGGGATCGTGGCGAGCCCGACGAGGTCCCCCGCCCCGATGCGCCGACCCTCGAGGAACCCGCCGCGCAGCTCGACCTTCGGGACCCGCTTCTTCGTCTCGACGAGGATCCGCGCGCCGGCGAGGAGGCCCGCCTCGTCCGTCGGGATGAGGGCGGTCGGCCCGCGCAGGAACGCGGCGGCGTCGAGCCCCCGGTCCCGGAAGGCGCGCTCGGCGAGGGTGTTCCGGACGACGCGCAGGCGCAGGTTCCACTCCCCGAGGGCGGCCCGGAGGTTCGTCGCCTCCTGGACGGTCAGCCCGTGCGTCCCGAGGAAGAGGAACGAGGTGCGCCCGGCGACGAGCCGGTCGAGCTCCCCGGCCATCCTCTGCTTGACGAGGTTCGGCACCGGCTCCCTCCTAGGCGACCTCGACGAGGACGCCGGGGCTCATCGTCGAGGAGAGGACGACCTTCGAGAAGAAGACCCCCTTCACCGCCGCCGGACGCATCGCCCGGAGGTGGTCGAGGAGGGCCGTCACGTTCTCGACCAGGTGCTCCGCGGGGAAGGAGCGCTTCCCCACCGGGGCGTGCACGTTCCCGCCGGCGTCGGTGCGGAACTCGACCTTCCCCGCCTTGAACTCGCGGACCGCCTGCCCCACGTCCGGGGTGACGGTCCCCGACTTCGGGGAGGGCATCTTCCCCTGCGGGCCGAGGACCTTGCCGAGCCGGCCGACGACCTTCATCTGGTCGGGGTGGGCGATGGCGATGTCGAAGTCGGTCCACCCACCGAGGACCTTCTTCGCGAGGTCCTCCGACCCGACGAAGTCGCCCCCCGCCTCCGTCGCGGCCGCGGCCGCGTCCCCCTCCGCGAAGCCGGCGACCCGGACCGTGCGGCCGAGGCCGCGGGGGAGGGAGACCGCCCCGCGCAGGAGCTGGTCGGTCTTCTTCGGGTCGATCCCGAGGTGGACGGCGAGGTCGACCGTCTCGTCGAACTTCGTCGGCTCGAACCCCTGGAGGACCCGGATCGCCTCCGCGAGGGAGTAGCGACGGTCGGGCTCGACCGCCTTCGCGCTCTTGCGGTAGCGCTTGCCGTGGGCGAGATCGGGCTTGCTCATCCTTCCACCTGGATGCCCGCCGCGCGGGCCGTCCCCTCGATGATCCGGCAGGCCGCCGGCAGCGAGCGGGCGTTCAGGTCCTTCATCTTGAGACGCGCGATCTCCTCGACCTGCTGGTGCGTCACCTTCCCGGCGACCTCGCGGCCGGGCGTGCCGGTCGAGGTCGCGATCCCCGCCGCCTTCTTGAGGAGGACGCCGGCGGGGGGGGACTTCGTGATGAACGTGAAGGTCCGGTCCTTGAAGATCGTCACCTCGACGGGGATCGTCATCCCCGCCGCCTCCTTCGTCGCGTCGTTGAACCGGCGGACGAACTCCCCGATGTTCACCCCGTGGGCGCCGAGGGCCGGCCCCACCGGGGGGGCGGGGGTCGCCTGGCCGCCGGGGCACTGCAGCTTCACCTTCGCGGAGATCTCCTTCGTCGCCATCGTCGTCCCTTCCTCGACCGCTCCCCTTCCCCTAGACCGGCTCCACCTGCCAGTACTCGAGCTCGACCGAGGTCGCCCGGCCGAAGATCGTCACGATCACGCGCACGGTCCCCTTCTGCGTGTTCACCTCCTCGACGGTCCCGTCGAACCCCTCGAAGGGCCCCTCCTTCACCTTGACGGTGTCCCCCTTCTGGAACCCGATCGCCAGGCGCGGGCTCTCCTCGGAGCGCTCCATCTGCCCGAGGATCTTGCGCACCTCCTCGTCCCCCATCGGGACGGGCTTCTCGCTGCGCCCGCCGACGAAGTCCCCGAAGCCGGGCGTCTCCCGCCGCACCCCGCGGACGCGCTGCGTCCGCTCGTCCTGGGTGTCGTCGAGCTCCGCCTCGATCATGAGGTAGCCGGGGTAGATCTTGCGCTGCGTGACGCGCTTCTTGCCGTTCTTGATCTCCGTCACCCGCTCGAAGGGGACGAGGACCTGGGTGATCCGGTCCTCGAGCGCCTCGGCCTTCAGCCGGCGCAGGAGGTTCTCCCGGATCCGCTCCTCGCGGCCCGCCTGGACCCGGATGACGTACCAGCGGTGCGTCACTTCGCCGCCCCGGGGAAGAGGAGGAACCGGAAGACCGAGCCGAGGAGCGCGTCCGACCCGGCGAGGAAGACGCCGAGCACGACGACGGTCGCGATCACGACGAGGGAGGAGTCGACGACGTCGGAGGTGGAGGGCCAGGTGACGCGCCGCATCTCCTCCTCCGTCGAGATGAGGAGGTCGGCCACGCGGGGGCGCTCGAGGTAGATCCGGACCGCGACGAAGGAGGCGAGGAAGACGACCGAGGCGAGGAGGAACGCCGGGGAGAGCCCCACGCCGAGGACCGGGAGGGACGCGTCGCCGAGCGGGGTCCGCCACCCGACCCCCCAGCCCTGCGCGCTGCGGTGGAGGCTCACGCACCCGTAGACCGCGAAGCCGGTGAGGGCCCACGCGGCGAGGGTCCGCGCGAGGTGGCCTTCGGCGGGGCGGTGGCGGCGGAACATCGGTCCTAGAGCTTCTTTTCCTTGTGCGCGGTGTGCTTGCGGCAGCGCCGGCAGAACTTGCGCTTCTCGAGCTTGTAGGGGCTCTTCTGGCGCTTGAACGTCGTGTAGTTGCGCTCCCCGCAGTCGGGACACTCGAGGAAGACGTAGCGTTCCTTGTTCTTCATTCTTCAGGCGGGGGCGTCCTTCAAGGCCTGGCCCCCCCTCCGGCGGAGCCCGCGGGGGCCCCCCGGCCGGGCCTCACTGCAGGATCTTCGTCACGACGCCGGCGCCGACGGTCTTGCCCCCCTCGCGGATGGCGAAGCGGAGCTGCTCCTCCATCGCGACGGGGGTGATCAGCTCGGTGGTGAGGTGGATGTTGTCCCCGGGCATGCACATCTCGACCCCCTGCGGGAGGGTCACCGACCCGGTCACGTCCGTCGTGCGGAAGTAGAACTGGGGGCGGTAGCCCGGGAAGAAGGGGGTGTGCCGCCCCCCCTCCTCCTTGTTCAGGATGTAGACCTCGCACTCGAACTTCGTGTGGGGCGTGATGGAGCCGGGCTTCGCGACGACCATCCCGCGCTCGATGTCCTTCTTCTCGATCCCCCGCAGGAGCACCCCGACGTTGTCGCCGGCGAGCCCCTCCTCGAGGACCTTGTTGAACATCTCGACGCCCGTGACGACGCTCTTCACCGATTCCTTGCGCAGCCCGACGATCTCGCAGGCGTCGTTCACCCGGATGCGCCCCCGCTCGATCCGGCCCGTCGCGACCGTCCCGCGCCCCTTGATCGAGAAGACGTCCTCGACGGCCAGCGAGAAGGGCTTGTCGACCTCGCGCTTGGGCTCAGGGATGAACTTGTCGAGCGCGTCCACGAGCTCGAGGATCGGCTTCGCAGCGGCGGCGTCCTTCCCCCCCGACTGCATCGCGGCGAGGGCGTTCCCCCGGACGATCGGCGTCTCGTCGCCGGGGAAGCCGTACTTCTTGAGGAGGTCGCGGCACTCGATCTCGACCAGGTCGAGGAGCTCGGGGTCGTCGACGAGGTCGACCTTGTTCAGGAAGACGACGAGGGCGGGGACGTTCACCTGCCGCGCGAGGAGCACGTGCTCCCGCGTCTGCGGCATCGGGCCGTCGGCCGCGGAGACGACGAGGATCGCCCCGTCCATCTGCGCCGCCCCGGTGATCATGTTCTTGATGTAGTCGG
>CBRGOK010000181.1:0-7120 GCA_967798035.1 uncultured bacterium | reverse complement strand
TCGAGGATCTGGGCCTGGATCGTGACGTCGAGGGCGGTCGTCGGCTCGTCGGCGAGGAGGAGGGAGGGCTTCCCGGCGAGCGCGATCGCGATCATCGCCCGCTGCTTCATCCCTCCCGAGAGGCGGTGGGCGTAATCATCTTGGCGCAGCTCCGGGTCGGGGATGCCGACGCGCCGGAGGCACTCGACCGCCTCCCGACGGGCCTCGCGCCGGGACAGGCCCCGGTGCAGCTCGAGGACCTCCGCCACCTGCGACCCGATCGTCAGGACGGGATTGAGGCAGGCGGCGGGCTCCTGGAAGACCATCCCGATCGAGCCGCCCCGCAGTCGCCGCATCTCCTCCTCGGGGAGGTCGAGCAGGTTCCGCTCCCGGAAGAGGATCCTCCCCCCGACGATCCGCCCGGGCGGCGGCACGAGCCGGAGGATCGAGAGCGCGGTCACCGACTTCCCGCAGCCCGATTCCCCGACGAGGCCGAGGACCTGCCCGTCGTCGAGGTCGAAGGAGATCCCGTCGACGGCGGGAGCGATTCCCTCCCCGGTGAGGAAGTGGGTCGCGAGTCCTTGGACGCGGAGGAGGACGGGTCGGCCGAGGCTCACGGGGCTCCGCGCGCGGCGAAGGTCCGGCGCAGTCCGTCCGCGAGCGACTGGAAGGCGACCACCGAGAGGAGGATCATCAGCCCCGGGAAGATCGAGATCCACGGAGCCTGGCGCAGGACGTCGCGCCCCTCCTTCAGCATCCAGCCCCACGACGCGGCCGGGGGCGGGACCCCCAGGCCGAGGAAGGAGAGGGAGGCCTCGAGGAGGATGCCGGCGCCGACGGCGAGGGAGGCGGAGACGAGGATCGGCGCCGCGCAGTTGGGGAGGATGTGCCGGAAGAGGAGGCGGGAGCCGGAGAGGCCGAGGGCGCGCCCCGCCTCGACGAAGGGTCGCGCGCGGAGCGAGGCGACCTCCGCGCGGACGATCCGGGCCGTCTGCATCCAACCGGTCGCGCCGATGACGAGGACGAGGAGGGGGATCGAGCGGTCGAAGAGGGCGACGAGGAGGAGGAGGAGGACGAGCCGGGGAAAGGCGAGGAGGAGGTCGACGAGGCGAAGGAGGACGGCCTCGAGCGCGCCTCCCCGGAAGCCCGCGGCGGCGCCGAGGATCGTCCCGAGGCTCACCGCGAGGGCGGCAGACGCGAACCCGATCCCGAGGGAGACGGGCGCCCCGGCGAGGAGGCGGGAGAGCACGTCCCTCCCGTAGTCGTCCGTCCCCAGGAGGAATCCCCCGCCCGGCGGACGGAGGGCGTTCCCGGGGAAGCCGATGTGCTCGAGGGGATCGTGGGGCGCGAGGGACGGGCCGAGGATCGCGAGGAGGAGGAGGGCCCCCGCGCCGAGGATCCCCGCCCGCATCCCCCGGCTCACGCCTCCCTCCGGACGCGGGGATCCGCGAGCGCCGAGAGGAGGTCGGCGAGGAGGTTCCCGGCGACGACGAGGAGGGTCAACCAGAAGCACGCCCCGAGGACGACGGGGATGTCCCGGAGCTGGACCGCCTCGACGAGGACCCGCCCCACTCCCGGCCATCCGAAGACCGTCTCGACGAGGACCGACCCGCCGAAGAGGAGCGGGAGGTTCAGGCCGAAGAGCTGGATGACCGGGAGGAGGGCGTTGCGCAGGGCGTGGCGCCGCACGACGAGCGCCTCGGGGATCCCCCTCGCCCGGGCCGCGCGGCAGTACTCCTGCGCGAGCGCCTCGCGGAGGGAGGCGCGCACGAACCGGAAGACGGCGGCCCCGAGCGCGGAGGCGAGGGCGACCGACGGGAGGACCAGGTGGCGCGCCCCGTCCAGGGCCCTCTCGAGCGGACCCAGGAACTCCGCGTTGGGAGAGGAGAGCCCTCCCGTCGGGAAGATCGCGAGCTTCTCCGCGAACAGGAAGAGGAGCATGAGGGCGAGCCAGAACCCGGGGGTCGAGTAGAGGAGGATCGAGCCCGCCCCGAGCAGGCGGTCGGGGAGCGTTTCCGCGCGCCGGGCGGCGAAGAGCCCCGCCGCGATCCCCCCGCCGAAGGCGAGGAGGAGCGCCGTGCCGGAGAGGAGGAGGGTGTTCGGGAGGACCTCCCCGAGGATCTCCGAGACCGGGCGCTGGTAGCGGAGCGAGAGCTGGAAGTCGAGGAGCGCCGCCGAGCGGAGCCAGCGCCCGTACTGGACGGCGAGCCCCTCCTCGAGGCCGAGGTCCCGGCGGATCCCGGCGACGTCCTCCGGCGAAAGGTCGGGATCGAGGAAGCATGTCGACGCGTCCCCGGGGAGGGCGTGGATCGCGAGGAAGAGGAGGGTCGAGACGCCCCAGAGGAGGGGGATCGCGGCGAGGAGCCTGCGGAGGACCGTCCCCAACTACCTTGGCTTGGAGGCGCGGTGCTTCTGCTGCGCCTTCGGGACCCACCACTCCTCGGCCATGAAGAGGGTGGCGAGGACGTTCGTGCGCACGTCGCGGAACCGCTTGTGGACCGGGACGAGGAGGTCCCTCCAGAAGAGGAAGGTGAAGGGCTGGTCGTCGTGGATGAGGCGCTGGAGCTGCTTCCAGAGATCGGCGGCGCGCGCGGCGTCCTTCTCCGCGATCGCCTCCCCGATCAGCGCGTCGACCTGCGGGTTCGCGTAGGAGGCGAAGTTGAAGGCGTTCCCCTCTCCCGAGTGCCACTCGGGGGTGGGATCGATGTAGAGGGAGGCGCTCCGGCCCGCCACGGCGGCCTCGAAGTCGCGCTTGACGAGCCGGTCGTTGAACTCGTCCATCGGCAGGTCCCGCAGGACCGCCTCCACCCCGACCTTCGCGAGCATGGCCCGGACGAGCTCCTGCTCCCGCCGCCGCCGCGGGCTGCCGGTGTTCGTGATCAGCGTGAAGGAGAAGCGCTTCCCCTCCTTCTCCCGCACGCCGTCGCCGTCGGGATCGGTCCATCCGCTCGACTCCAAGAGGGCCGCCGCCGCGGCGGGGTCGAACGGAAGGGGGACGACGTCGGAGGCGTAGGCCCTGCACAGGAGGGGGGGCACCGTCCCGATCGCCGGCTGCCCGTAGAGGACCCCCCCCGCGGAGCAGAGGGTCTCGAGGAGGAGGGGGCGGTCGATCGCCATCGTGAGGGCCCGGCGGACCTCGCGGTCGGAGAAGAGGGGGAGGCGGGTGTTCCAGGCGACGTACTCGAGCGCGCGCATCCCCCGGCGCAGGATCCTGTAGTCGCCGGTCTCGATGATCGGCTCGACGTCCGACTCGACGATCGTCTCGACCATGTCGGCCTCCCCCGCCCGTATCGCCGCGATCTGGGCGGCGGCCTCCGGCACCTGGCGGACGATCACCCGGTCGAGGAGCGGCACGCGCCTCCCCTTCGACTGCGGGTTGCGCTCGAGGACCACCTCCCCCCCCTTCCAGTGCGCGAACTTGAAGGGACCCGTCCCGACCGGCGCCTTCCCGTAGGGGTTTCCCCGGAGAGTCTTCCGGTCGGCCTTCTCGAGGAGGTGCTTCGGGACGAGGTTGAGTCCCGTGTGGGCGAGCATCGAGTCGTGGTCGTACGTCTCCGTGAACCGGAAGGCGACCGTGTGGGAGTCGAGCGCTCGCGCGGGAGGACGGTCCATGCGCCGCACGGAAGCGCCGCGGATCTTGGAGACGGACTCGTCGGCGTAGAGGTCGTAGGAGAAGACGACGTCGGCGGCGGTTGCCTGGACCCCGTCGTCCCACGTGACGTCCTTCCGCAGGCGGTAGGTGAGGGTGAGGCCGTCCGGGGAGAACTCCCAGCCGGTGGCGAGGAAAGGCTCGTAGGTGAGCCGGCAGTCCTCGAACTGCGACCAGGTGAGCTGGGGCAGGAGGTTGTCGATCAGCTCGAAGGCGCTCGTGATCCCGCTCGATCCGAACGGGGAGAGGGAGTCGGGCTCCCGCCCGTAGAGGATGACGAGGGAGTCGCCCGGCTCCTTCGGATCCGTCGACGCGACGACCGCGGGCGCGCGCGCCGCCGGCTTCGACGTGACGCGGTCGGCGCCGTAGTCCCGCATGAGCCAGAAGAAGAGCCCCGCGAGGAAGAGCCCGATCAGGAGGGGGAGGGAGCGGCGCACGAAGGCCGCGACTCAGCCCGGGAGGCGGGCGATCGCGTCGATCTCGATCCGGACGTCCTTCGGGAGGCGGGCGACCTCGACCGTCGACCGCGCGGGGGGGTCCTTCGGGAAGAACTCCGCGTAGACCTCGTTCATCGCCGCGAAGTCGCCGAGGTCCTTCAGGAAGACGGTGGTCCGCACGACGTGCGTGAGGGCGACGTCGGCCGCCTCGAGGATCGCGCGGACGTTCTCGAGCACCCGCCGCGTCTGGACGCGGATGTCCCCCTGGACGATCCCCCCCGTCGCCGGGTCGATCGGAATCTGTCCCGAGGTGAAGAGGAGCCCCGCCGACGGGACGGCCCCGAATCCGAACCGGAGGCGGATCCCCTGGCTGTAGGGACCGATCGCCTTCGGCGCGCGGTCCGTCGAGACGACTTCCTGGTACTCGCTCATGTCTTCGAGGGCGGGCGCGTTCCTCCCGCCGACCGCTCCATCTCCTCGAGCCGGTCGCGAAGCGCCCGCGCGACGCCGGGCGTGAGGAAGCCCCCCACGTCCCCTCCCGAGGCGAGCACCTCCTTGATGAGGCGGCTCGAGAGGTAGGCGTACTTCTCGTGCGCCATCACGAAGACCGTCTCGACATCGCCCGCGAGCGCGCGGTTCGTCAGCGCCATCTGGAACTCGAACTCGAAGTCGGAGACGGTCCGCAGGCCGCGCAGGATCACCCCGTACCCCCGACGGCGGCAGTAGTCGACGACGAGACCGCGGAAGGAATCGACCTCGACCGGGAGCCCCTTCGTCTCTGCCCGGAGCATCTCGACGCGCTCCTCGGCCGTGAAGACCGGGTCCTTCGAGGCGTTCTCGGCGACCGCCACCACCAGCCGTCCGAAGAGGTCGCACCCCCGTCGGATGAGGTCGAGATGGCCGAGGGTGACGGGATCGAAGGTGCCGGGGTAGAGCGCTCGCTTCGAGGCGTTCCCCATGAGGCGGGACGGCGGGCGCGGATCATAGCCCTCCCCCCACCCGGGTGTAACCGTTTGCGCCAGGGGCGTCTTTCTTGTGGGCCATGCGCGGGGAATCGAGGATCGGGGACGCTCTCCTCTCGGCGCGGCGGCCGCTCCTCCTCGCCCCGGCGCTGGCGCTCGGAGTCCTCGCGTCGAAGGCGATCCCCGCCGGAGCGAGCGCTCTCGGGCTCCTCGCGGCGGCGGGCGGGCTCGCCGCCCTGGCCTGCGCCCTCGCGCGACGCTCGCCCGGTCCCCTCCTGGCGGCCGCCCTCGCCCTCGCCGGCGCCGCAGCGGCGCACGCCGCGCGCTCGGACCCCGGCGGCCGGCTCCCCGAGCTGTTCCGCGATCCGCGTCGCCTCTACCGCGTCGAGGGAATCCTCCCGGCCACCCCCTTCCCGGCCCGGACGGGCGAGGTCTCCTTCGAACTCCTCGCCGAGGCGATCCGCTGGGAGGGGGGACGGATCGCCGCGCGGGGAACGCTGCGCGTCTCCTGTCCCAGCGGCGTCCCCCGCCTCCTGCGCGGCGACCGGGTCGAGGTCCTCGGCCGCGTCCGTCCCCTGCGCCCGCCTTCGAATCCGGGGGAGGCCGTGCCGATCTCCGCGTTCGCCGCGCGCGGGATCCTCGGCTACCTCGAGGCGGGCGCCGGGACCGTGCGCCGGGTGGCGACCCCGGTCGCGCCCTCCCCCCTCCGCGCGCTCGATCGGCTCCGCCTCGCCCTCCTCGAGAACCTCCGCGAGCGGATCGCCCCGCGGCATCACGGCCTCGCGGCGAACCTCCTCCTCGGCCTCCGGGATTCGTCGGACGCAGCCGTCCTCGACCTCCACGCGCGGACGGGCGTCCTCCACTACCTCGCCGTCAGCGGCGTGCACGCGATCCTCGTCGCCGGGGTCGTGGACGCGGCCGCGCGCCTGGCGCGCCTCTCCCGGCGGGCCGCGGCCTCCCTCCTCCTCCTCTCCCTCTTCGCCTACGCCGGGATCACCGGGTACGGAGCGCCGGTCGTGCGGGCGTGCGTCCTCCTGGGGGCGGTCCGCGGGGCCGCCCTCTTCCGCAGGATTCCCGACGCCTCGGTGGCCCTCGCCCTCTCCGCCGGGCTCGGCGCATGGATCGACCCTCCGGCGGTCCTCGGAGCCTCCTACCAGCTCTCCCACGCCGCCGCGCTGGGCATCGCGCTCTTCGCCCGTCCGATCGAGGGGCGGCTCGGCGGGAAGGACCCTTCCGACGGGAGCGTGACTCCCGGGCCGGCGCGGCGCCTTGGCGCATGGATCGTGACGAGCGCCCGCAAGGGCGCGGCGATTTCCCTGGCGGCCTGGCTCTGCACGACGCCGATCTCCTTCCACGCCTTCGGCTCGATCCCCGTCTGGTCGGCGCCCGCGACCCTGGCGCTCGCTCCGGTGGTCTCCCTGCTCATGGGCGTGGGCTACTCGGCGATCCTGCTGCCGGGCCCCGTCGGCTCGGCGGCGGGGGCGATCTTCGACGCGACGGCCGGGGTGGAGGACCGGCTCCTCCGCCTCCTCGACACGCTGCCGGGAACCCCCTGGGTCCCCCTCGACGTCGGGACCCTCTTCGTCGCCTTCGGTTGCGCCTCTCTCCTTTCCTGGCTGGTGCCGATCCCGAGGGTTCCCCTCCGCCTCCTCCTTCGCGGGGGGCTCCTCGTCCCCCTCCTCCTCCAACTCCGTTCTCCCGGACCCCTCCCCTTCCGGCTCGCCGTCCTCGACGTGGGCCACGGGACGTCGGTCGTCTGCCTGCCCGCCGACGGTAGGGCGATCCTCTTCGACGCCGGGAGTCGCGATCGTCGCGACCCGGGGGGACGGATCCTCCTCCCCTATCTCCGGAGCACGCGCGCTCGCTCGATCGACGCCGTCGTCCTCTCCCACTCCGACGCCGACCACTGGAGCGGGCTCCCCGCCCTCCTCGACCTCCGTCCGCCCCGGCTCCTCCTCGTCCGGCGCGGCGCCCTGCCCCCCATCCTTCGGCGAGAGCCGGGACCGAGGGTGATCGAGATCGACGGCGGCTGGGCGACGCTCGAGAGATCGGGAGCCCGGTTCACCCTGGTCGCGCCCGAGGTGCCCGATGGG
>CBRGOK010000180.1:0-7123 GCA_967798035.1 uncultured bacterium | reverse complement strand
AGAGTGAAACGGGGAGCGGGTCGAAGCCCCAGGGCGCCGAGCGCTCGGCCCGGCCGACCTCCTCGTCCCCGGCGAGGACCCTCGCCCGGAGGGCGAGTCCCTCGGCCGGCCCGTCGACGTCCGGGCGGAGGAGGACCCGGGACGCCCCGGGGTCGGCGACGATCCCGATCGCCTGGACGAACGTGGTCCCGACCGCCTCGAGCCACACCGTCTGCCAGATCCCCGTCGTCCGCGTGTAGAAGATCCCTTCGCTCTTCTCCGTCCGCGACTGCTTGCCGAGCTGCTGCAGGCCGCTGCGCGCGTCGTCGAAAGCCCGGACGGTCACGACGTTCCCCGAGGGCTTCGCGGCGGCCGTGACCTCGAAGGAGAAGGGGACGTCACCCCCGGAGTGGACGCCGAGGCGGACTCCGTTCAGCCAGACGGTCGCCCGCCAGTCGCACGCCCCGAAGCGGAGGAAGACTCGCCTCCCCTTCCACTCCTCCGGGAGGTCGAAGCGCCGGCGGTACCAGACGTTCCGGACGAAGCCGGTCCGGCCGATCCCCGAGAGGGCGCTCTCGCGGCAGAAGGGGACGAGGATCGTCTCGGGGAAGCGCTCCATCCCGAGGACCGGCGCCTCCTCGTCGCGGTCGGTCTCGAGGAACTCCCACTTCCCGTTGAGGCTCGCCCAGGTCTCGCGGAAGGCCTGCGGCTCGGGGTGCTCGGGGCGCGGGATCGGCTCCTGCCCCGGCGGGCGCGGGAAGGCGAGCGGGACGAGGAGGAGGAGGCGACCCCCGGTCATCGAGCGTCGCGCGCCGCCGACCGGCGCCCCTCCCGGTCAGGCGACCCGGGCGAGGAGCTCGCGTGCGGCGGGCGGGGCGAGGGGGGAGACCGTCGAGATGGCGAGGTTCTCCTCCGCGTGGGAGACCCGCGACATCCCGGCGAGGACCGTCGTGACGCCCGGCGTCGAGCGGACGAAGTGGAGCGCGCGCTGCGCCGGCGTCTTCAGGCCGGGGAAGGCTTCCAGCGTCCACTCGGGCGCCACGCGGGCGAGCTTCCCCTGCGCGAAGGGGGCCGAGGCGAGCACCGCGAGGCCGAGCTTGCGGGCCGCCTCGAGCACGGTCGCGCCCTCGCCGTTCCACTCCTGGGTTCGGACCACGGCGGCGTCGGGCCGCACGAGGCTGAAGGGGAGCTCGATCGCGCGCAGCCTCGGCTTCCCCTTCGCGACCTCCCCCGCGATCTCGACGAGCTCCGTGAGCGAGAGGTGGTTCTTCGCCTCGGGGGGGACGAGGAGGCCGTCCCAGGTCGCCAGTCCGTACCAGCGGATCTTCCCCTCCTCGGCCGCCTCCTCGAGCGCGGCGAACGCGCCGCGGATCCTCCGCCGGAAGTCCTTCCGGGAGATCTCCTCGAGCTGCTGCTCGGGGTTGTGGAGGAAGTAGAGGTCGAGGCAGACGAGGCCGAGGTTGCGGCGGCTGCGGTCGATCTGGTCGCGCAGGAACTTCGGCGTCATGCAGTGGCAGCCGCCGACGAGGTCGTCGAAGTCGGCGATCCCCGCGTCCGCGTAGTTGTGCTGGAGGTACGTCGAGGGGTCGGCCGGGAACGCCCCGTCGTAGGGGAGGAAGCCCCCCTTCGTGGCGATCACGACCTCCTCCCGGCGCGTGCCGCCGTCGTTGAACGCCCGGCGCAGCCCCTCGCCGATCGCCCGCTCGCTCCGCTGGAACCTGTAGTTGATGGCCGTGTCGATCAGGTTGCAGCCGCGCGCGAAGGAGGCGACGACGGTGTCGGCGTAGCGGCGGTCCGTCGCGGCGTCCGGGTCGCCGAGGTAGGTCCCCATCCCGACGGAGGAGACCGTCACGCCGAGGGCATCCCGGAAATGACCCTCGGCGGAGCGCGCGGCGAACCGTTCCCGGAAGCGCCGTGTGCCCTCGCCTGTCGCGTGCGTAGGTTCGACCAAGTAATCCCTCCCGCAGAGGCCTCGAGCACCAGGCCCAGGCCGAAGCGGAGGGCTACTTTACCGGATTCTCACCCGAGATGCACCCGTGGCCCCCTTTCGGAGGGGCTCCGCCGGCCCCGTTGTCCGCCGCCTCCCGTTCGGAGATGCTTCTCGGACATCGACTTCCGAGCACCCATCGTGAAGAAAGGCGCCCTCCTCTCCCTGGCCGTCATCGCGGTCGGCGGGGCCGTCGCGGCCTATCCGTCCCTGCGGCGCCGGTGGGTGGAGCGCGACTACTGCTCCCAGGTCTCCGAGGCCGCCCGGAAGGGGGAGTTCGAGCGCCTGGCCGGGATCTGGGAGGGCTTCCGGGACCGCCTGGGGGAGCCCTGGGTCGACTGCGTCCCCCCGAAGGGGGGGCTGCGCCCCGACGACCCCGAGTTCCTCTTCGCCTCCCGCTCCTACGCGAAGGTCCTCTCGATCCTGGAGCCCGCGGGCCTCGTCCCCGACGGCCGGCCGACGTTCCGGTGGCTCGCCCCTCCCGGCGAGCGCCGCTACCACCTCAACGTCATGTCCCGCGCGATCGGGCCCGTCCTCGACCGCGACACGACCGCGACCGAACTCTCCTATCCCACCGAGGCGGACGCCCTCCGCCCCGGCTTCGAGTACCTCGTCACGGTCCGCGACCTCGACAACACGCTCACGCCCGGGAACGCCGGGATCAAGATCGCCTGGGCGAACAAGGCGAAGGAGACCGAGGAGGCGCTGGCCGGGCTCCGCGACCGCCTCGGGGAGGGCCCCGCCCTCGAGTTCTTCGCCGGGCTCCTCCACCTCGTCCCGCGCGACGAGGGGCGGAGGTTCGCCGGGCGCGCCGCCAAACGCTTCGAGGGCCTCGCCGGGCGATTCCCCGACTCCCGGCTCCTCCACGAGATCCTCGCCCGGACCTACGTCCGCCTCGGAGCCGGGGCCCTGGTCCAGCGCGAGCTCGCGGAGCTTCGCCGGATCGATGGCCTCCGGTAGTCCCCCTCCGGAATAGCGGGGACGCCCCCGTTCCCGAGGGCGTCCCCCAAGGGTGAAGGCGCCGTCAGGGGGCGATGGCCACCCCGACGGGATTCGAGGCGAAGTCGAACGGCGCCAGCAGCAGGAAGGCGAACGTGAAGGTCGTCCCCACGGTCGAGGGGTCCATCGGGCCCGCGGCGACGGCGCCCGCGACCGCGCGACCGCCGGCGTCGAGCGTCCCGAAGAAGCCCGGCAGCGCCGCCGTGTTCGCGGCCTGTAGGAGAGCGGTCGTCGTCGCATCCGCGTTCAACGGCACGACGACCCCGCCCGGGAGGACCGTTCCGGGCGAGGAGCCCGACGTCCCTCCGACGACGAGGTACGTCCGGCCCGCGTTCCCCGTTCCGGCCTGGAGGTAGAAGTCGGTCGACCCCCCCATCGCGGCGGAAACCGTGGTCTCGCTCGCCGCGAGCGCTCCCCCCGCCGGCACGAGGTCGAACCGGGTGACGAGCCCGAGCGTGCTCGGCGGCGTCGAGACCGTCGGGCTCATCGGGTCGCTCGAGTTGTACGCCCGGCTCACGGGGTCCCCCGTCACGTTCACGGCGTCGAGGGTCGCCCCCGACCCTCCGGTCGACCCACTGATCGTCAGGTCGAGCAGGACGTTCCCGCCCCCGTACAGGAATCCCCGCTGGAAGGGGATCGTCCAGGAGAAGGGGGAGGGTCCCGGCGCGGCCGCGACCGAAGGCAGGACGAGCGTCCCCGCGTAGACGACCGTCGCGTCGGGCCCGACGTTGCTCGCGAACGTCGAGGAGAGCCCGTCCACCGCAGCCGCCGTCGTCGAGAGGGAGAGAGTGACCGTCAGCGTGCGGCCGACGAGCGCGGTGTTCTGGTTCGCCCGGAAGGAGGCCGCCGTAATCCAGTGGGACCCCGCCGGGAACTCCCCCGCGTCGTAGACCTGCTGGTAGCGCCCGAGCCCCGCCCCCGCGATCGCGAGCGGGATCGTGCTGCTCGAGGGCCCCTCGATCCCCGCGTTCGCCCCGGGCACGACCACCCCCGTCGTCTGGGCCGCCGTCCGTCCCGCCGCCGCGAGCGCGACGACCGCCGCCATCCCGAACCGTCCGAGCGTCGAGAGCATCGATTCCTCCATTCCCCGCCCCCGTTGCCTCGCGCCGCACCCGCGGCGCGGGGAGAGCGGGTTTTCTACCCCTTAATGACGCAGAACCCCGAAACGGTTACACCGCGGCCGCGGGAACGCGGAGAATCCGCCGCCCGCGACCCGCTCAGGGACGCTCGGGAACTTCCGAGACGCGCACGCGCGCGGGCTCTACGACGACAATCCGGTTCTTCCAGGGACGGTCGTCGAGTCCCGGCAGGACCTCGGGGAGTCTCCGGATCGTCTCCGCGGCCGTCGGCCCCTCGAGGCGCAGCAGGAGGAGACCCGGGAATCCCTCCCCGACCGTGAAGGCGATCCGGGGAAAGTCATGGTCGGCCGTCACCGCGACCGCACCGTCCTTGCGTGCTCGAGCGAGGATCTCTTCGTCCCGCGCGCGCCCCATGCCGAGATCCACGCAGTGGGTCGCCTCGTGCCCCATCTCCGCGAGGGCCGCAGCGACCTTCGGCGAGACGCTCATGTTCACGAGGAATCTCACGACCTAGACCCCCGCGTGCAGCTCCTCCCGGGTGAGGAGCGCGGCGAATCGCAGCGCCTGGGCGACGTCCTCCGCCTCGAGGTAGGGAAAGTCCTCGAGGATCTCGGCGGTCGTCCGGCCGGAGGCGACGAGGTCGACGACGACGTACACCGGGATCCGCATCCCGCGGATGCAGGGCTTCCCGGAACACACGTTCGGGTCCCTCGTGATCCGGTCGAGCCTCACGGGCGAGGTCAACATAGTCACTGCTCCGAAGGTCGTCGAGCCTACCCCCCTCCGCTGCACCCGCGGCGCGGGGAGAGCGGGTTTTCTACCCCTTAATGACGCAGAACCCCGAAACGGTTACACCGCGGCCGCACAAAGCGGGGAATCCGCCGCGCCCAATCCCGCCAAGCGCGCGCGGAATCCTCCCGAGGCGGAGGAGCGAGTCCGGGAGGAACGAAGCGCTACTGTCCGAGGAAGGCGTCCCGGGGAATCGGAACCGTCCCTCGAAGGACGCCCACGGCCTCGCCGTACCTTGGCTCGCGGACGGCCGTCTCTCCCGGATTCTCCTCCGCCTGGCGCTGGAAGGTCAGGAGGAGGAGCGCGACCATCTCCACGTACCGGGTCCGGAACACCTCCAGGACGAGGCGGTGATGCTGGGGCAGCTTCCGGATCCCGCTCACCTCCGCGCCGACGATCCTGCCGAGCCCGAGCGCGCGGTAGAGCGTCAGATGATCGTCGACCCGCTCGGCGCGGTACGGGACGTCCTCGTTGAAGAAGAAGACGCAGTCTCCCTCGCGGCTGTACCAGCCGGAGGGGAGGGGAACGCTCTCCGCCCGCCCTTCGGCGTCTCGCAGGAGGCTCCTAAGGTCAGCTAGCTCCTCGGCCATACCCGTGCTCCAAACCTCTCGGCTGCGTTCAGGGGCGACCTCGGTTCACCCGGGTCCTCGTTCTCTACGCGGCAGTGAGAACTCACGATAGCCCGACGCGCGCGGGCGCATCCGCCTGGCCGCCCCGGGCGGGGGCGACCGGCAGGTCCCCCCGCGGCGGCGTCACTTCTTGCCGTACCGGACGAGCCTGCAGCCGCCGTCCTTCAGGAGCCCGACGCCGCGCGCGTAGTACTTGTGTTCCTTCTCGTTCGGCTCGAGCGGCGTCGTCTCCTGGACCTTGAGTACGTTCTCGAACTTGCCGGCGGGAACATCGAGCGTCTCCGCGAGGCCCACGATCTCTGCACGATCCATCGCCTCCCCCGGGGCGATCTCTTGGTAGTGGCGAGCGCCCAGCAGCGGCGTGCCGGGCATCATCAGGCCGAACCGCGCCCCCTTCTCCCCGGAGAGCCACGCGCCCTCGTGGCCCTGGAGCTTCCCCTCCTTGTAGAGGTCGACCTCCTCGCCGAAGTAGTAGACGCCGTTCGTCCTCCGGCAGATGGCGAAGAAGTTGCGCGACACCTCGATGACCTTGCCGTCGACCGTCTCGCGCTCCTCGACGACGCGGGTCTCGACGCCGCCGACCTTCCTCGTCTCGTCGAGGACCGTGATCGTCAGCACCTCCTTGTCCTTCGGATCCTCGAGCACGAGCTGGTAGCCCGGCTCGAGGATGAAGAAGGGGTTGGCTCCGGTCGGGCCGAGGTCCTTCTCGTCGACGACGAAGGTCTCCGTGAACGGGCGCGGGTCCGCCTCCTGGAGGAGGGGAAGCGCGAGGACGAAAGGGGCGATCTTCATGAGTCTCACGCCTTCTTCCAGTACTCGACCCAGGCCTTCTCGAGCCCCTCGAGGTCGACGCCGTAGACCGAGCGCACCGCCGCCTCGATCCTGCCGAGGTTCCCGCGCGGCACCCGGCCGACTTCCTCGATGAACCGGGGGAACTTCTCGGGCTGGAACTTCCCCTCCCGTAGGAAGTGGATCAGCGAGCCGGCCTGGAGGTAGCTCTCCGCCGCGGGGAGGTGGGGGTTCTGGATCAGGCTCGGGATCTTCACGAAGGTCCGGAACGGCACGAACTTCCCGTCCTTCGCCGCCCGCTTCGCGAAGGCCTTCGTCTCGTTCGGGAGGTTCGAGACGTACTCGGCCACCCCCTCCTGGAACCAGGAGCCCCCTCCGCCGAGGCGCAGCCGGTTGCGGAAGATCTGGTGGGTCGCCTCGTGGGGATGGGTCGGGTCGTTCGGCGACTCGTACCAGGTCGCGTAGTAGTCCTTCCACGCGTGCCCCTTCGACCGCTCGGCGGACGCGCGCGGCGTCCCCGCCACGTGGACGTAGTAGTCGTAGTACTGCTCCGGCGTCCGGAAGACGAAGACCGGGAGGAGCCGCTGCCCCTTCTTGTCCTCGAAGGGGAAGATCTTCCGGACCCTCTCGTGGAACTCCTCCATCTTCTTCGCGAAGAGGGTGCCGCCGGAGGAGTTCGTGAGGATGAGGTAGTGCTTGGTCCGGATCGGCTTCTCGAACTTCGAGCGGACCTCCGCGTTCGGCGCGTCCCGGTTCCAGCGCTCCTTGACCTCCTCCTCCGTCCAGACGGGGTTCCGCTCCCGGCACTTCGCCGCGACCGACTTCCCCAGCTCCCCGGCGAGCCGGCGCCGTTCCTCCTCCGGCAGTGACGG
>CBRGOK010000179.1:0-7133 GCA_967798035.1 uncultured bacterium | reverse complement strand
CGTCGCGGGGTTGTAGAGCTCGGCGGTGTTCGTCGGAGGACCCGCGGCCGTGGCGCCGCCGGCGAGGAGGACCTGGCCGTTGTTCAGAAGGGTCGCCGTGTGGAAGGCCCGCGCGATCGTCATCCCGCCGGGCACCGTCGAGAAGATCCGGAGGTGGCGGGAGTAGACCTCGGCGGAGGAGAGCCCGGTCGCTCCCGTGATCCCGCCCGAGCCGCCCCCCGCGACGAGGAGGTCCCCGCTCGGAAGCCGAGTGGCCGTCGCCAGCGCCCGCCCCTCGGCGAGGGGGCCGAGGGCGGGGAGCGTCGCGCCGTGGGCCGTCAGGACGACGGCGACGGCGTTCGAGATCTCGTTCACGAGGGTCGTCGGCCCGGGGAAGGTCACGTACTGCGAGTAGAGGACGGCCCCGACGAGGGAGGGGTCGTTCACGAGCGGGACGACGAGGCTCGTGGGGACGAGGCCGGGAATCGCGAGCCCGAGCAGGTCGATCCCGACGTTGAGGACGCGGGGGTCGGAGGGGTCGATGAGGGAGAGAGGGATCGGCCCCTGGTTCGTCGAGAGGAGGAGGAGGAACGGGGCGGGAGTGCCGGAGAGGGTGAGCGTCGCGTTCTCTCCGACGATGCCGTTGCTGAACTCGAGCCCGGCCGTCGCAGAGGCCGGAGCGGCGAGAAGGGAGGCGAGGGCGAGGAACGACGGGAGCCGATTCTTCATGGGTGAACTCCTTCCGCGGATCGGGAACCTTCGCCGGCATTCTATCCCCTCCCGGCGAGTGGCCCCCGGGGGAGGGTCCCCGCATGCTGTGGGCGATGCCGATGCCCCTCTCCGGGCCGGTCCGCGTCCCGCGCTACGCCCTCTTCGCCCTCGGTCTCGTCGCGGCGTTCCTGCCGGTCCGGACGCTGCGATTCCCCTTCCTCCTCGACGACGCGCAGATCCTCGAGAACCCCGACGTCCGCGAGATCGGGCGGCTGCCGGTGCTCGTCTCGCGCGGGTACTGGGAAGGGATGCAGGAGGTCGCGCGGGGCGACCAGTACCGCCCCGTGACGATGGCGACGCTCAACCTCAACTTCGCCCTCGCCGGGGACGGGAACCCCGCCGGATTCCGCGGGGTGAACTTCGCCCTCCACGGGACCGCCTCGGCCCTGCTCGCCGCGCTCGCCGCGCGGGTCGTCGGCTCGGTCCCGGGCGGACTCTTCGCCGGCGCCGTCCACGCCGTCCTCCCCGTCCACGCCGACACGGTGGCGGGGATCATCCACCGGGGCGAGCTCCTCGCCGCCGTCTTCGCCCTCGCCGCGGTCCTCCTCCACGTCCGCGCGCGGGACTCGGGCCGGGCGCCCTGGGGCGCCGCGGGCCTCTACGCCCTCGCCGTCCTCGCGAAGGAGTCGGCGGCCGCGCTCCCGCTCGCCCTCCTCCTCCTCGACCGGCTCGGTGCCGACGCGCGCCGGGCGCCGCGGGAATGGCTCCGGCTCTACGGCCCCCACCTCCTCGCCTTCCTCGCCTGCCTCTGCGCCCGCTTCGCCGTGCTCGGACGGATCGACCTGCCTCCCGAGGACCGCTACTTCCGCGAGGAGAACGACCTCGTCGCGCTCCTGACGATGGCGAAGTTCGCGGCCCTGCACTACGCGCGTCCCCTCCTCCTCGGTGCGCCGCTGATCGCCGACTTCTCGAGGCGATCGTTCCCCTCCGTCGGGCAGGAGGACCCCCACGCGTGGGCCTGGCTCCTCGCCTGGGTCGCCCTCGCGGTGGGGATGGCCCTCCTCGCCTGGAAGCGTCGCTCCCCGGCGGCCTGCGGCCTCGCGTGCGCGATCGCCCTCGGGCTGCCGGTCTCGAACGTCCTCGTCCGGACCGGCATCCTCGGCGCGCACCGCGTCCTATACCTTCCGGCGGCGGGATGGTGCCTCGCCCTCGGGGCCCTCTACGCGCGGGTGTTCACCTGGAGGCTCCGCCGGTTCCTCCCCCTGGCGGCGACCGCGCTGCTCGTGCTCTACACGATCCTCTTCGTCCGGCGCGGGGACGTCGGGCGCGACCGGGAGACCTTCTACGGCGCGGGACTGGAGCAGGTGCCCGAGAACACCCTCTTCCTCTACAACCTCGGGGAGGCGCTCACGGAGCGGCGGCGCTTCGCCGAGGCGGAGCCCCTCTACCGGCGCGCGCGAGAGCTCGACCCGGAGTTCTTCGCCGCCGGGAACAACCTCGTCGGCGTCCTCCTCGAGCAGGGGAGGTCCGCCGAGGCGCTCGAGCTGGCCGAACGCCTCGAGCCGCGGACCGATTCGCAGCGCGCGGCACGGCACAACGCCCGCGCCGTGATCTTCGGCCGGCGCGGAGGCCCCGGCGACTACGCGAGCGCCCTCGAGGAGGCCGGCCGCGCGACCTCCCTCGCGCCGGAGGACCCCCTCTACCGCGTGACCGCCGCCCGGGCCCTCCTCGCCCTCGGGAGAGGGGAGGAGGCGAGGGAGGAGCTCCTCCGCGCCCTCCGGATTCCCACCACCTCCCGGTACGCGCAAGATGCGCGCGCGACGATCCTCCAGATGCTCGGCAATCTGCAGCGCGGGCCCCAGCGGCCGTGAAGGTCCTCCACGCGCTCCACTCCTTCCCTCCCGATTCCCGCGGAGGGATCGAGACCTACGTCCTCGGCCTCTCCCGGGCGCAGCAACGCGCCGGGGACGAGCCCATCGTCCTCGCAGGGTCCGATCGGGGGGAGGCCAACCCCCCGCTCCGCGAGGCGCGGGTCGACGGGGTCCGCGTGCTCCGCCTCCGGCCGCCGCCACCGGGGAGCCGAGCCCTCGACGGCCTCGACCCCGAGGCCCGGACCCTCCTCGAGGAGGTCCTCCGCCGCGAGCGGCCCGACGTCCTCCACCTCCACCACTGGCACAACCTGACCTCGGACGCCGTCGAGGCGGCGGCGGGCCTCGGGATCCCCGCGGTCGTCTCCGTCCACGACCTCTTCTCGACCTGCCCGCTCTTCTTCCGCCTCCCCGACGACGCGAACCTCTGTCCCGCCGACCTTCCGCGGGAGACCTGCGTCCGGTGCATCGGGAGATTCCTCGCCCCCGCATCCACCGTCGAGGAAGGCTTCCGCCGGAGGGACGCCCGATTCCGCCGCGAGCTCGACCTCGCCCGCGCGGTCCTCGCCCTCTCCGAGCCCGAGCGCGAGTTCCTCGCCGCGGTCCCCTGGCTCGCGGGGGTTCCCTTCCGCACCGTTCCGCTCCCTCCGCCCCCTCTCGACGTCGGGCGCGTGGAGCCGACCCCGCGCGATCCGGCCTTCGACCTCCGCATCGTCTCCTGGGGCGGCCTCGTCCCGGGGAAGGGGCTCCACGTCCTCGTCGAGGCCTGCGAGGGGCTCGATCGCGCGGAGCGCGTCTCGATCGACCACCACGGCCGCATCCTCGACGATGCCTACCGCGAGCGCCTCCTCGCCGCAGCGCGCCGCGCGCGCCTGCGCCTCCACGGATCCTACGAACCGGAGGACTCGGCCCGCCTCTTCTCGGGGTACGACCTCGCCGTGTTCCCCTCCTTCTTCCTCGAGACGCACTCCTTCGCCGTCGACGAGGCGCTCGAGCTGGGCCTTCCCGTCCTCGTCTCCGACCGTGGCGCTCCCCGCCTCCGCGTCGGCGCGCGTGGAGTCGTCTTCCCCGCGGGGGATGCCGGCGCGCTGCGCCGGATCCTCGAGGGCTTCCTCGCCGATCCGTCTCGCCTCGTGCGCCTTCGAAGCGGGGCCCCGGTGCCGGCCGTCCGGATGGAAGACCACCTCGCGGCGCTCCGCGAGATCTATTCCCGGGCCTTGCCCTAGAGCCCCCGGCGAGGGGCGGCGCCTACCCGTTTCGCCTCTTCTGCTCGTAGGCGCGCAGCTCGGCGACGAGCCATCGGAGCTGGACGGAGACGCGGGGGTCGTCCTGGTACTCCTTCCAGGCGCCTTCCGCAGCCCCCAGGATCGCCTCGAAGTTCGCATCGAGCGGGCGATCCCCGTAGCCGGCGGAGACGATCTGGCTCACGGCCCAGACGTAGGACTGGCGGAGCGCGCTGTCCGGCGAGCCGGGCAGGGCGCCGAGGATGGACTGAACCGTCTCGAGTCGCGCCCCATCCGAGAGACCCGTGAGGTTGGTCATCCCCCAGGCGAGCGTCCCGGCCTGCGCCTGGTCGGTGGCCCGGAGGAAGCTGTCGAGGAGGTCGCGCGCCAGGAGGTCGTGCTCGGCGGTCGGGCGGTTCCCGACGGCCCAGGCGAGCGAGCCCGTCTTCTTGCGGGCCGCGTCCTTCTCCTCCGGGGTCCGGACGGGGTCGTCGAGCGCCTTGCGCATCGCCTCGAAGCCGTCTCTCACCCTTTCGCGCACCGCGCTCCCGTGGGCGGCGTCGAGCCGCGACAGGACCGCGGCGACCGTCCCGGCTCCCCGGGGATCGGACCGGGGATCCGCGAGGTAGGCCGCGAGCGGATCGAGGACCCGGGATCCGAGGGAGACGAGGGCGTCCTCGAGGGCCGCCGCCTGCTCCGGAGAGAGGTCCGGATCCTTGAGCGTGTCGATGAAGAGCCCCACGACCGCCGCCTCGAGGTCGGGCCTCTTCCCCGCGAGCTGCGCCAGCATTCCCGCCAACCGGCCGAGCTTCTGCGGATCCAGCGAAGCGTGGAAGGCGGCCATGAGACTCGAGGTGAGGTCGAGCTCGGATCGGAGCAGACCCTCCTCGAGCAGCGCGAGGAGGATCGGATCGCTCGACGAGAGGAAGACGTCGAGCAGGACCTGGACCGCCTCGGGCGTGCCCTGGGCGAGCAGGAGCTCGATTGCGCGAACCTGATCGAGCCGTCGGGAGGAAAGGAGGAGTTGACGCAAGTTGGGGAGGGAGAGGACCTCCGTCCTCTCCGAAACCGCTCCACGGCCCTGAGCCTCGTGCGGAGTTCGGGTTTCCTCCCTGGCCTCGGCGCGGATCTCCGCGGGAGGCTGCGCGCCGGCGACCGGCTTGTCCTGTTCCCTGGATCGGAGCACCAGGACGAAGACGAATCCGGCGACGGCCGCGACCAAGCCACCGCCCAATAAGAAGGAGGGCTTGTGAATCTGCGACATCCCTGCGTCCGCTTCGCGGCGGGATCGTAACCTGACCCAGTCCGTCCCGACCTCGATCCGAGGTCGCCGGACGGCGAGCGCGACCGCCATCAAATCGGGAAGGAAGGGACTGTGACTGGGGACGCCGTGCAATCGATGCCGCTCGACCCAAGCGCCCATCTCCTGAGGAGTAACGGCTGCGCGGTTACCCGGGTTTTCGGGTTGGCCTAGCGTCCAGTACACCCGAACGGATGTTTCTGGAGCACCCATGCGCATCACTCACTTCACGCTGTTCGTCCTCGTCGCGTCCTCCCTCTTCGCGCCCGGGATCGGGGCGCAGACCGCCTGCGGGAACTTCCTCGCGACGGTCGCCCCCAACCCGGCCCCCTACGGCCAGCCCGTGACCGTCACGCTGACGAACCTCGGCGGGGCGACCGAGCTCATGCCCAGCCCGTGCGCCTTCGAGTCGATCGACCTCGTCGGGGGCGGCACCGTCTTCACCCCGGTTTGCCTCGGCGTCGTGGTCCCCGTGCCCCCGGGCGGTCAGGTCATCCAGGTGTGGGACCAGAAGGGGAACTGCGAGGACCAGGTGGACCCCGGCCTCTACAGCATCGCCGTGAACCCCCCTGCCGGCGGACCCTGCTTCCTCCCCCTGACGATCTCCCCCTGTCCGGCCGGCGCGATCTCGAGATTCGGCGCCGGCTGCAACAGCGGCATCGTCTGCTTCTCCCCGCCCAGCCTCTCGGCCGACGACTGCTCCGAGATCGGGACGACGATCACGCTCCGGCTGGGCAACGGGTTCGTGACGACGCCAGCGCTCCTCGGGCTCGGGGTCAGCAACACCAGCTGGGGGGGAATCCCCCTCCCGCTCAACCTCGGGTCGGGCTGCTCCCTCCTGGTCTCCCTGGACGTCCTCCTTCCGACGACGCTCTCGAGCGACACCGGGCTCGCTCTCTTCTCCGTCCAGATCCCGGCCGACCCGCTCCTCGTCGGCCAGACCGTCTACGCGCAGGCGGCCACCATCACCGCGGGGGCAGTCCTGGGCGCGACGAACGGGCTCGCCATCACCATCGGCTAGCCCAATCGACGTTCATTCTGGGAGTAGGTCGCCGGGGCACGGCGAGGAGCGCGACGACCGGGCCCGTTCGCCGGCCTCCCTACCCTCGGACGAACACGTCGGCGAAGCCGTCCGTGTCGCCGGGGACCAGGTTGTCGGCGTCCGACTCGAACGCGACGAACCGCCCGTTTGCCGAGATCGAGGGGAAAACGCTGTCGTCGTTCGCCAGCAGGCCCGCCGAGTTCACCGAGACCGGGGTCGTCGTTTCGGTCTTTAGGTTGCGAACGAAGATGTCCGTCGCACTGTTCAAGTCACCGAGGACCAGGTTGTCGGCGTCCGACCTGAACGCGACGAACCGCCCGTTCGCCGAGATCGAGGGGGAATGGCTGCCGCCGTTCCCCTGCACTCCCGCCGAGTCCACCGAGGCCCTGGTCGTCGTTCCGGTCTTCAGGTCCCGAACGAAGATGTCGATCTCGCCGTTCGTGTCACCGGGGTCCAGGTTGCCTGCGGCCGATTCGAACGCGACGAACCGCCCGCTCGCCGAGATCGAGGGGGAAGAGCTCTCGCCGTTCGCCTGCACGCCCGCCGCGTCGATCGAGACCCTGGTCGTCGTTCCGGTCCTCAGGTCCCGAACGAAGATGTCGAACTCACCGTTCGTGTCACCGGGGACCAGGTTGCCTGCCTCCGACTCGAACGCGACGAACCGCCCGTTCGCCGAGATCGAGGGGAAGAAGCTGAAGCCGCTCGCCTGCGCGCCCGCCGAGTCGACCGAGACCCGGGTCGTCGTACCCGTCTTCAGGTCCCGAACGAAGATGTCCCTCGCAGCGTTCGAGTCGCCGGGGACCAAGTTGTTGGCGTTCGACTCGAACGCGACGAACCGCCCGTTCGCCGAAATCGAGGGGGAAGAGCTCTGGCCGTTCCCCTGCACCCCCGCCGAGTCGACCGAGACCCGGGTCGTCGTTCCGGGCTTCAGGATCCGAACGAAGATGTCCGTCTGACCATTCGAGTCACCGGGGTCCAGGTAGTTGTCTTGCGGCGCGACCGCGACGACC
>CBRGOK010000178.1:0-7172 GCA_967798035.1 uncultured bacterium | reverse complement strand
TACCCGACCCCTCCGAGGATCAGGGTCGGGAGGCCCGAGGCGGCGAGGAGGCCGCGCATCGTCCAGCCGCAGTAGGCGAGGAGGACGAGAAGGTGGGAGAGGTGGGAGACGGCGAAGGAGACCCCCACCTGGCGGCGGTTACGCAGGAGCCAGCCGCTCGTCCGGGACGGCCACGCCCGGTGGAGGGAGGAGGCGAGGAAGGCGAGGGAGAAGAGGGTGACCGAGGTGCGCGCGGTCGCGCGCACGGCGAGGAGGAGGCTCTCGGGCGCCGTCCCCTCGAGGGCGAGGATCGAGCCGAGCATCGCGGCGATCCCCGCCGCGGCCCATCCGACGATCGGCCAGCCTTCCGGAGCCCTCATGGGGAGGGAAAAGAATATCGCCCCGGGAAGGGCGACGGAATCGGACGGCGCTCCGCGGCCCGGGCAGAGGCGGTGTCCTAGAATGATCCTCGCCTCCTCGTCGGGGATCTCCCGGCCGCGGGGGACGAGACCCTTGGAGAACGCGGAGGAACCCTCGCTTCCGGCGGAAGAGGACCGCCTCTACGACGAGTACCTCGAGGCCGCGCTCCGGGGGGAAGCGGAGGGAGTGGACGCGTTCCTCGCCCGCCACCCCGGGGCCGGGGATGCGCTCCGGGAGCGCCTCGGCCGAATCGCCCGCCTCGTCCGGGAACCCGACGTGCCCGCCTCCGCGCCGCCTCGTCTGCCCGCCGAGGCGGGCCTCCCCTTCGAGACCCTCGGGGAGTTCCGGCTTCTCCGTCGCCTGGGGGAAGGGGGGATGGGCGTCGTCTTCCTGGCCGAGCAGGGCTCCCTCGGACGGCTCGTCGCACTCAAGGTCGTTCGCCCCGAGCGGAGCGGATCGCCCGAGGCCGCGGCCCGGTTCCAGCGCGAGGCGCAGTCGATCGCCCGCCTTCGCCACCCCAACGTCGTCGCGGTCCACGGCACCGGGGAGGACCGGGGCGTTCGCTGGATCGCGATGGAGCTGGTCCCGGGCCGCGGGCTCGACGAGATCCTCCGGGATGGCGCCGCGCGCGAGGAGAGGCTCCCCCTGCCGAAGGTGCTCCGTTGGATCGCGGGGATCGCGCGGGGCCTCGACGCCGCGCACCGGGCCGGGATCGTCCACCGCGACGTCAAGCCCTCCAACGTCCGCATCACGCCCGAGGACCGCGCCCTCCTCGTCGACTTCGGCCTTGCCCGCGAGCTCGGCGGGGATCGCCTCACGCGGACGGGGGAGTTCCGGGGCACCCCGATCTACGCCTCCCCGGAGCAGATCTCGGGCCGGGAGGTCGACGCGCGCAGCGACGTCTACGCGCTCGGCGTCACCCTCTACGAGTGCGTCGCCGGCCGGGTCCCCTTCCAGGGGGAGACGACCGAGGCGGTCTTCCACCAGATCCTCAACCGCGATCCTCCCGCGCCCCGGAGCCTCGATCCCTCGATCCCGCGCGACCTCGAGGCAGCGATCCTCGTCGCGATCGACCGGGACCGGGCGCGGCGGTACCCGAGCGCGGCCGCGATGGCGGAGGACCTCGAGGCGATCCTCGAGTTCCGTCCAGTATCGGCGAGGCGCCCCGGGCCGCTCCTGCGGGCCCGGCGCTGGGCGAAGCGCCATCCGGCCGCGGCCGCGCTCCTCGGCGTCGCCCTCCTCGCGGGGATCGGCCTCCCCTCCTACGAGACCGCCCGCGCCCGCTTCGCTCTCCGCGGGCACCTGCGGGAGGCCCGCGAAGCCCTCGCCCTCCTCGACCTCCCCCGCGCGCGCCGCGCGATCGTGGCGGCGCGCCGCGAGGGGCCGGGGAGCGAGTCCCTCGCCACGGAGTCGAGGGATCTCGACCGGGCCTTCGCGCACGAGGGGGCCGAGGCGGCCCTCGTGAAGGCGGCGGGGCGGGTCGCGGACCTCCGCGCGCGGGAGGAGGGGCTGGCGGCACTGCGCGGGCGGATCGAGGACCTCAAGGGGCGGATGCGGGGCGGGGCTCAGGTCTCGGCCGCCGACGGAGCCGCCCTCGCCGCGGCGTTCGAGGATCTCGCGGCCGCCTCGCGCGAGCGCGAGGCGGTGCTCGAGGCGGCCCTCGAAGGGTTGAACGGGGAGGCCGCCCGCCTCGAGCCGGGCAACCCCTCGATCGAGGCCCTCCTCGCGCGAATCCATCTCGGTCGCTTCCTCGCGGCGCTCGGCGAGGAGGACGACGAGGAGGCGGACGTCCATCGGCAGAGGACGCTCGACCATCTCCGCCGGTGGGACGAGGCGCTCGCGCAGTGGCGCAGGTCCGCCGCGGAAGGAGATCCGATCGCGGCCCGGACGCTCCCCGGGAAGGAGGAGGAACACTCCGCCGCCCGCGGCTACGGCGAACAGCTCGAGACCTCCGGAACGGTCACGCTGCGGGGCTCGCCGGAGGGGGCGGAGGTCTACCTCTTCCGCTACGCGCTGCACTCCAGGGTGAGACCTGGCGGCGAGGACAGGCTGGTTCCGGTGCCCCTCCATGCAGGAGGCGAACCGCTCCGCGCCGGAGGGGGATTCACTCCCGGGGAGGTCGTCCTCGCGGTCGAATCCGCCGAGGCCCCGGCGTCGAGCGCCGGAGTGAACCGGGGGGACCTCCTCCTCCGGATCGGCGAGGAGCCGATCGAGGGGACGGTGCTCGTCGCCTCCCTCGATCCCGGCGGGCTCGCCGCGCGGGAGGGGGTGGAAGCCCTCGACCGGTTGATCCGGATCGGCGGGAGGGAGGTGGCCGAGGCGAACGACGTCGAGGCCGCGCTCGAGGGGCTCGCTCACGGCGATCCCTACGAGGCCGAGTTCCGGAGCGCACACGGGACGGTCCGGCGCGTCGCGGCTCGCCGGGGTCCGGGCCTCGGGGCCGACCTCGGCCTTCGCCTCGCCCTTCCGGAGGAGGTCGCGGAGGGAATCCTCCCCGCGGCAGGCCTCCGGGTGCGCAGCCTCGCCTCCTCGGGGGTCGCCGACCTCTCGATCCGGGGCGAGGGGAGGTCGGGCCTGCGCGTGATCCGGACGGCGTTCCCCCTCGCCTGCTCGGCGGCGAACCTCCTCGGTCGCCTCCCCCTCGAGGGGGCCCGGCTCGAGTCGGGCTCGTACCTCTTCCTCCTCCGCGCCACAGGGTACGAGGACCTGCGGTTTCCGCTGCGGCTCGCGCGGGGGGCCTCGCGCGAGGAGACCGTCGAGATGCAGTCGCAGGGATTCGCCCCGCCCGGCTTCGTCTTCGTCCCCGCCGGGGCCTTCCCCGCCGGCGGGGATCCGGGCGCCCTCGCCTCCCGCGAGAAGAGGAGCGCGTTCCTCCACGGCTTCTGGATCGCCCGCGCCGAGCTGACGGTGGGGGAGTACCTCGAGTTCCTGAACGATCCCTCGACGCTCGCGGACGTCGCCGCCGCCGAGTCGCGCGGGATCCCCTCGCGCGTTCCGCGCGACTCGGTCTCCTTCTCGCCGCCCCGGGTCCTCTGGAGCCGGGGCGAGGACGGCCGGTTCGGGACCGACTGGGACCCGAGGTGGCCGATCCACGCCGTCTCCTGCGAGGACATCTCCGCCTACTGCCGCTGGAGGTCCGACCGGGATCCGCGCTGGCGCTTCGAGCTTCCCGAGGAGGACGAGTGGGAGAAGGCCGCGCGCGGCGCCGACGGGAGGAGGTTCCCGTGGGGGAACCGCTTCATCCCCGGCTTCTGCAAGTGGGGGGGAGCCCGCGCCGGCGGCTGGTCGGAGCAGCGGCCCGAGCCGGTCCTCCGGTTCGACCGGGACGAGTCCCCCTACGGCGTGCGGGACATGGCGGGGGGGGTCCTCGAGTGGGTCGCGACGACCTACGCGAACGCGGCGGGACAGGTCTGGCGCGGCGGCGCCTACCGGACGCGGGACGAGAGGCTCTTCCACGCCGCCTCGGTCAACGGCGGCCAGTGCGATCGGCCGGGGCCGAACGACGGCTTCCGACTGGTCGCGCGTCCGAAATAATCGGAGTCCGTTCCGTGGCGTCGAGAGAGCAGCCCGGCCGCGAAGACCCGGCGCCCGCCCTCGGGGAGCTCCTCGAGCGGCATCGCGACGCGCTTCGGCGCCTGGTCGAGCGCCGGGGGAAGGGCCTACTCTCCTTCGAGTCTCCCGACGACCTCGTCCAGGGAATCCATCTCCGCGCGCTCGAGGTCGCGGACCGGTTCGCCTACCGCGGGGAGAGGGAGTTCCTAGGCTGGATCGCCCGGCTCGCCCGACAGCACTTCGCGGACCGTCACGAGTACTGGTCCGCCCTCAAGCGCAATCCGCGGGGCCTCCTGCGCCTCAGCTCTCTCGCCTCGACGCTCGGAGCGAGGCCGCGTCCGGGCGCGCCCCCCTCTCCGACCCCGGGGCCGGCGACGCTCGCCTCGCGGAGGGAGGAGGTCGACCTCGCGCTGCGCGCGATCGGGCTCCTCCTCCCTCGGGACCAGATGCTCGTCCGCTGGATCGGCGAGGACCTCCCGATCGCGGAGGTCGCCTCTCGCCTCGGGATCTCCCCGGACGCCGCGGAGCGCGCGCGGCTGCGGGCGGTCGAGAGGCTGAGGAAGGCCTACTCCCTCGTCTCGCGCTAGGGGAGAAGCCCGGAGAGGACGACCGTCGCCCCGTCGCGGACCTCGACCGCGCGTCCCGAGAGCGCCGCAGCCGTCGGCGCGCCCGCGGGGAGGGGGTCGCCCTTCTTCGTGTCGGCGCGGAACTTCCCCTTCACCAGTTCCCCGGCGAGGACCATCCTCGAGCCCTCGGTGCCGTCGGCGATCCACAGCGTGTAGACCGGGCCGACGGGGAGGCCGGCCGCGCGCACCTCGACCTTCGAGCTCCCGCTCGCCGCCTTCGACTGGAGCTTCGTCTTCCCGCTCGCAAGAGGCGCGGCTGGCGTCGGGGCGAGGATCCCGGCGAGGCTCGTGTTCGGACCCCCCGACAGGGAGGGGAGGACCGCCCAGAGCACGACCGTCCCGTCGTCGGCTCGCAGCTCGATCCGCCGTCCCGCGAGGGAGGCGAGGTTGGTCACGCCCAGCTGGGCCGGGGCCGTCCCGCTCCCGGCGAGGGAGAGGTTCCAGGAGCCCGAGCCGGGGGAGGTCTCGGTCAGGTTCGCCACGAGGGCGAAGACGCCGCTCCCGGCCGACTCCTCGAGGAAGACGCCGTAGCTGGCTGCGGCGAGCGCGTCGAGCTTCTTCGTCTGGACGGTGAAGGTCTGGGACTCTCCCTGGATCCGCAGCTCGGCCTTGCCGGAGGCGTCGGGGTCGGGCTCCGCCGCCGTCCGCTGGAAGAGGATCCTCCCTCGGAGGCTGATCGAGCCGGAGCAGGAGCCGACCCCGGCGAGGGAGTAGACCCGCGCGTAGTCTCCTCCCCAGGCGCCGACGATCAGGTCGCCGACCCCGTCCCCGTTCACGTCGCCGGCCGCGGCGACCGGGCCGATCAGGTCTCCGGGGGCACCGGTCACCGTGAAGATCGTGGCGCCGGAGAGGCCGCAGAAGACCTTCACCTGCCCGCCGCCGCCGTTGACGAGGTCGGAGGCGACGGCGACGTCGCCGAACCCGTCGCCGTTCACGTCCCCGAGGCCGGCGACCTCGACGCCGAAGTGCGCTCCCGGGATCGTCCCGGTCAGGGTCCGGAGGGGCGTCGACGAGCTCGCGCGGAAGATCTTCGCCGTGCCGCCGGTCCCGAGGCCGATCGCGCCGACGATGACCTCGGCGACCCCGTCGCCGGTCAGGTCGCCCGCGTTGGCGCAGGCCCATCCGAAGGCGTTCCCCGGCTGGCTCCCCCAGTAGCCTTCCAGGATCTCGTCGTCGACGCCGGAGCGGACGAAGACCGATCCGGGTCCGCCCGTTCCGGAGTAGGTCTGGTCGTTGTTCGCGCCGACGGCGTAGTCGGGGACGCCGTCCCCGTTCACGTCGCCGAGACCCGCGACCGACCGGCCGCAGTTGTCCCCCGCCCCGAGATTCGTCACGGAGCGGATCACCGCGCCGTTCGCCCCGGAGAGGAGGGCCGCCCTTCCCATGCCGATCCCCCCGACGCCCGGCGCGCCGACGAGGACGTCGGGGATCCCGTCCCCGCTGACGTCCCCGAGGGAAGAGACCCGGGATCCGAAGAACTCGGCGAAGGAGCCGTTGGCGGTGAAGAGCTCTCCGCCGCTCGCGCCGGAGAAGGCGCGGACGAACCCCGGCTGGCAGGAGGCGCTGTAGCACCCCTCCGCCCCGACGACGAAGTCGGGGACGGCGTCCCCGTCCCCGTCCCCGATCGAGGCGATCGAGGCGCCGAAGTAGCTCCCTCCCGTCAGGGTGTGCAGGATCGAGCCGTCCGCCCCCGAATAGACGTGGACGGGCCATCCGTTGCTCGTCCCGACCGCGACCTCGGCCTTCCCGTCGCCGTTCAGGTCGCCCAGGCCTGCCACCGACCAGCCGAATCCCTCCCCCTCGTTGCCCGGGAACTCGTGGAGGACCGTCCCCTGCGGCGAGGCTCCGGGGGCGAGGAGGAGGGCGGCGAGAGCGGGCAGCAGGGTCTTCATCGGTTTCTCCGCGGCGAGGCGAGGGGGCCTCGAAAGGGAGAATCCGGAAACCCGCCCGGAGCCGACAGGTCAGGGAGCGCCCCCTCCGAACGGGGCGATCAGGGCCCCGGTGCTCGTCCCGCAGACGATGTCCCATCGGAGGGAGAACCTCCGGCGCGAGAGCTCCCAGAGGACCCCGACTCCGAAGGCCCCCTTCGCGCCGCCCCCGCTGAAGACGAGGGCAAGCTTCTCCTTCTGGGAGGAGAGCACGGTGGGGGAGGGGATCCGCTGGACCGCCCCCTTACCCGGGCGCCCCGCTCCCGATCTAGCGGGGAACCCGCCGGAGCCCACCGGCGTCCCCTGATGTGCAAAAGACCGACCGACCTTAGACTAGCACCCCCCCTACCCCCCTCACACGACGACGGCGCATGCAACTGGCCGGTAGGCAAGCGGATGAGCGGCTGCTCCGCGGCTGCCTCTCGGGTGACGAGGAGTCCTGGCGGGGGCTCCTCGCCCGGTACTCCCGTTTCGTCGGCGCTATCGTCCGCCGGATCCTCGCCAACCGGGGCCTGGCCCACGGGTTGAGCGAGGTGGAGGAGGAGACCGCCGAGTTCTTCGGGGACCTCTGCCTCCACGTCGAGGTCACGCTGGGCGGCTACCGGAGGGACGGGGCGTTCCGCGCCTACCTGTCGAGCGACACCAGGGCCAACAACCGGGTGAGCAT
>CBRGOK010000177.1:0-7174 GCA_967798035.1 uncultured bacterium | reverse complement strand
CAGCTTGAAGATCCGCCGCTGCAGGCTGGCGTCGTGAATACGGATGCTGCCGCCGCCGATTTCGCTGCCGTTCAACACCAGGTCATATGCCTTCGCACGCACCGTGCCGGGCTCCGACTCGAACGCCGGGCCGACGTCGCTCCCCGAGCCCGTGCACGCGGCGAGCGCGAGGAGGGCGGGGAGGAGGCGTGCCCGATTCACGGGGGGAATCTAGCGGGGCGCCCGGGTCAGTGCATCCTCGGCGGGACCGCTGCGCGCGAGCGGTGACCGGCCGGGGAAACCGCCCGCACGCCGAGGATCGCGTCGTCGAGGAGGACCGGCACGCTCGCCTCCGTGACCGACCCGACCCACCGGCGTCCCGTCCAGCGGGCCTCCGTCGTGTCGCGCCAGAGGACCTCGTACCCCGCGACCTCCCCCCCTCCCGGGGCCTGCCAGGTGAGGCGCGTCTCGTTCGACAGCCCGCCCCGGACCTCGACCTGGAGGGGCGGTCGCGGCGCGCGGGCGAGGCCCGCGAGGAGCGCGCCGTTCGCGCGGGCGACCTTCACCACGTAGGCCGCGTCGACGAACTCCGGGAGGTCCCCGTGCTGGAATCCCCCCTCCTCCCGAAGGTCCTCGTGCTGGCGGCGCCAGTCCTCGTTCGGCTCCGTGAAGCGCACGGCGGGGAACCCCGCCTCGTCGAAGGGGGAGTGGTCCCCCGACCGGCGGAAGCGGTCGAGGCGGAAGACGAGGCGGACATCGAGGTCGCGGACGGAGGCCTCGGCGACCTCCTCCGCGAGACGCGCGAGCTGGCGGGACGGGGAGTCCGACCCCTCCGCCGACCGCGAGAAGACGCGCAGCGTCCTCGAGTCCTTCACGCCGTTCGCCCCGGTGGTGTTCCCGACGATGTCGTTCGTCACCATCCCGTCGACGAACGCCTTCCCCTCCTTCAGCGCCCCGGCGTGGTGCTTGCTCCCGAGGAGCCCCTGCTCCTCCCCGGAGTAGACGGCGAAGACGAGGCTCGCCGCGAACTCCCTCTTCCCGAGCACGCGGGCGAGCTCGAGGACGACGGCGGTCCCGGAGGCGTCGTCGTTGGCGCCGGGCGCCCGCACCTCCCCGTCCTTGACGTCGCGTGCCCGCGAGTCGTAGTGCGCGGAAACGACGTAGACGCGATCCGGGTCGGTCTTCCCGCGCAGCGTCGCGAGCACGTTGGCCGACCGCGTCTTCTCGAGACGCGTCGACTCGGCGTCGTAGGGGTCCTCCGCGATCTCCAGCCTCCCCCCCGCGTTCGCCCCGCGCAACCGCTCGAGGATCCAGCGCCTCGCTCCGGCGATGCCGCGGTCGCCGAGACCCTCCGAGGCGGTGTGCCGGGTGTGGAAGGCGGCGAGCGCCTCGATCGTCGCGCGGACCTCCGCCTCGGAGATCTCGGCGAGGGCGGCGGCGACGTCGGGGTCGGAGCCCAGGGCCGGGGGCTCCTGCGCGAGGAGGAGGGCGAGGGTCGCGATCATCGTCCGTGGGAGGGACCGGCATTCTCCATCCTCCCGGCCCCGATTCAGCGCAGGACCAGCTCCCGGGACCCGGAGACGCCGAGCACCCAGGGGTTGTCCGGGCCGAGCAGGATCGCGTAGGCGGCGAAGAACCGCAGGCCCGCCCCGGGTCGCGCGTCCCTCAGGAACCGCCGGAGCGGGAACCGGACGACCCCGTCCTCGCCGACCTTCGCGAGGAGATCGCGCTCCCCCTGCGCGATCAGCCAGAGGGCGTCCGTCGCCAGCGGGACGGAGAACTCCCCCAGGTTCGTCGGGGGGTCGTTCGCGAGGGAGAGGAGGAGGCGGAGATGGAGTCCCGGGCGATCCCGGATCTCGAGGACCGGACCCTCCGCGTCGTCGAGGGTGCCGGTGAGGCGGATGTCGGGCTCCGACCTGTCGCCGGAGACATCGGGAGTCTCGACGGGCGGGGGGAGGTCGAGCCCGTCGAGAGGGTCGCCCAGGGTTCCGCGGGCCACGAGGCCGCGCTCGACGATCGCGTCGTGGAGGAGCCGGGCGAGGATCTCGTAGCCGAGCGGCTGCGGGTGGTAGTCGGGGAAGTAGATCCGCTCCTCGCCGCAGCGCGCGACGGCGCGGGCGAAGGCCGGAGCGGGGTCGACGAGGCGGATCCCGTGCTCCCGCGCCGCGACCTCCGTCGCCGCGTTCGACGTCCCCCAGGGTCCCGTCCGCCTCGGGTAGAGGAGGACGAGCGGGATCGCTCCCGCCTCGTCGCAGAGACGGCGCAGCCGGCCGAGGGACTCCCGGGCGACGGCCGCCGCGCGTCCTCCCTCGAGCCACTCCTCCCGTAATTGCAGGTCGAGCGGGACCGAGTCCCCCTCCCGCGTCTTCCACCGGGGGAGGGACTCGGCGCCGAGCTCGCGCGCCCGACGCCGTTCCGCGCCGAAGCGGGCGGACAGGAGCCGCGCCAGGCGCACCACGCGCAGCGTGCTCCCCCACCCCGGAGCGAAGCCTTTCGCGTCGGGGAGGGCCCAGAGATCGTTCACCCCGCAGTGCCACACGATCGCCCGCGGCCGGTACCTGGAGATCTCGAGGGCGAGCCGCTCGACGGTCTGCTGGGTGTTGCTCCCGGGGACCCCCCGGTTGACGACCCGGTGCGGAGCCGCGGGATCCCCCTCGTTCAGCAGGCGCTCGAGCCTCGAGGGGAAGGTGTCCCCCGGCTCGACGTAGAGCCCGTAGACGCTCGAGTCCCCGGCGCAGAGGAGGGTGATCCCGCCGGGACCGGGAGGGCGCTCCGGGCCCGCGCGCTCCGCCCGGGAGGTCGCGACGAAGGCGCCGACGCGGAGCGCCGCCTCGAGGAGCATCCCCCCGGCGAGGACGCCGCCGATCGAGAGGGCGAGCCGGCGGGACCAGCACGCGAGCGCCCGTTGCACGGCCCGCCATTCTCGGCGCCCGCCGGACCTCGGGGAAGCGAAGCGGGATCACTCGGGGACGAGCTCGACCGCGCCGGACACCGCGAGGACCCAGGGGTCGTCCTCCGAGCGGAGGATCGCGTAGGCCGCGAAGAGCCGGCCCGGCTTCCGGACCGCCCGCAAGGCGCGGCGCAGCGGCACGCGGGCGAACCCCGAGGAGTCGAAGGTTCCCTCGAGGTCGGGGTCGCCGAGCGCGGCGGCCCACAGCGAATCGGGCTCGAGGTCGACCCGGTGGTCCCCGTACGTGATCCGCCCGGGGGTCCGGCCGAGGGAAAGGAGGAGACGGAACGAGAGTCCGGGGAGGTCGCGGATCTCGACGGACCAGTCCCCCGGGTCCCGGGAGCCCCCGAGCAGGCGGAGATCGGGTCGCGCCCGGTCCCGGGGCGGCGAGGGGTCGACCGGAGCGGAAGGGATCGCGAGCCCCGCGAGAGGATCCCCGAGGAGCGTCCCGCCGAGGACTCCTTCCTCGACGAGCACGTCGTGGACGAGCCGCGCGAGGATCTCGTAGCCGAGCGGCTTGAGGTGGTAGTCGGGGAAGTAGACCGCCCCCGCTCCTCCCTTCGCGGACGCCGCGGCGATCGCCGCGCTCGTCTCGAGGACTCGCACGCCCGCGTGCGCGGCGGCCTCGCGCAGCGCCGCGTTCGTCTCGGCGAAGTGGGAGAGCCGCTCGTTGGGGTAGAGGACGACGAGAGGCCGGGCGGCGGCGCAGAGCGAGCGCAGCCGGACGAGCGCCTCCCGGAAGAGGAGGCGCAGGCGCGGCTCCTCGATCGACTCCGCGCGGTGGACGGTCTCGACGGGGAGGAGCTCCCCTTCCCGCGTCCTCACGACGCTCCTCCGCGTCCGGCCCCCGTCGCCGGCGGGGGAGAACCGGAACGCGAGCAGGCGCGCGAGGCGGACCACCCGCAGCCCCTCCCACCTCCCCGGCTCCTCCCCCGGCCGCGGATCGGGCCGCGCCCAGGCGTCGTTCACCCCGCAGAGCCAGACCACCGCGCGAGGAGCGTGGCGGGAGATCTCCTCCGGCAGGCGCTCGAGGGCCCTCCCCGTGTGGTTCCCCGGGATCCCCTCGTTCACCACGCGGTGGGGCCGCGCCGGGAGACCCGCGTTGATCAGGACCTCGAGCCGAGCCGGGAACGTCTCCTCCTCGCGGACCGAGAGGCCGTAGACGCTCGAGTCGCCCACGCAGAGGACCGTGATCCCGCCCGGTCCGGGTTCCCGGGACCCCCTCGCCGCTCCCTTCGCCGCCCGCGCGAGGACGCCGAGGAGCCGCAGCCCCCCCTCGAGCGCGACGGCGCTGAAGGCGATCGCCCCCGCGACGAGGGCGAGCCGGCGCAGGACGCGCGCGAGACCGGAGCGAGGCGGACCCACGGGGGGAGGGACCTCCCCTCATCCGGGCCTGCGGAGGAGGCTCTGCCCTTCCATCTCCCTCGGCCGCGCCACGCCGACGAAGTCGAGGAGGGTCGGCGCGACGTCGGCGAGCCGGCCTCCCCCCTCGAGCCGCGCCCCGCGCGCCGCCTCCGCGACAAGGAGGAAGGGGACGGGATTCGTCGTGTGGGCCGTGTGGGGCGAGCCGGTCTCCGGATCGACCATCACCTCGCAGTTGCCGTGGTCCGCCGTGACCGCCAGGACGCCCCCGCGCTTCAGGACCGCGTCCGCGACGCGGCCGACGCACTCGTCGACGACCCGGACCGCCTCGACGGCGGCCGGCAGCACGCCGGTGTGGCCGACCATGTCGGGATTGGCGAAGTTGACGACGAAGGCGTCGTGGACCCCCGTCCCGATCCCCTCGAGGAGCTTCCCCGTCACCTCGCGCGCCGACATCGCGGGCTCGAGGTCGTAGGTCGCGACCTTCGGCGAGGGGACCAGCAGGCGGTCCTCCCCGGGAAACTTGCGCTCGTCCCCTCCGTTGAAAAAGTAGGTGACGTGCGCGTACTTCTCCGTCTCCGCGACCCGGAGCTGCTTCCACCCGAGCCCCGAGAGGGCCTCGCCGAGGATCCCGCGGAGGTAGGTCGGAGGGAACGCCACCGGGACGGGGAAGTCCTGCCGGTACTGGGTCATCGCCGCGAGGGCGGGCCGGGGAGAGACCGGCCGGGGAAACCCCTCGAATCCATCCTCGAAGAAGGCCCGCACGATCTGCCGCATCCGGTCCGGCCGGAAGTTGAAGAAGAGGATCGCGTCTCCGTCGCGGACCCGTCCTTCGGTCGGCTCGCCGACGATCGTCGGCTGCACGAACTCGTCCCCCTCTCCCCGCGCGTACGCGCCCGCGAGCGCCTCCGCCGCGCTCCCGGCCCTCAGGCCCTCGCCGAGGACGAGGGCGTCGTAGGCGCGCTTCGTCCGGTCCCACCTCTGGTCGCGGTCCATCGCGAAGTAGCGCCCGACGACCGTCGCGATGCGCCCGAGCCCCGACCGGACGACCTGCGACTCGAGCGCCGCGAGGTAGGGGCCTGCGCTCCTCGGCAGCGTGTCGCGTCCGTCGAGGACGGCGTGGAAGAAGGCCCGGTCCTTCGGAACGCCCCGGCGACGCAGCATCTCGAGCAGGGCGAAGTAGTGCCGGTCGACGGAGTGGACCCCTCCGTCCGAGACGAGCCCGAGGAGGTGGACGGCTCCCCCGCCCTTCCGGGCCGACTCGACCGCGTCGAGGAACGCGCGGTTCCCGAAGAACTCCCCCTTCTCGATCGCGAGGTCGATCCGGGTGATCGGCTGCCAGACGACCCGGCCCGCGCCGAGGTTCAGGTGCCCGACCTCGGAGTTCCCGATGAGACCGTGAGGGAGGCCGACCTCGCGCCCGTGGGCGTGGAGGAGGGTCCACGGGTCGGCCTCCCTCAGGCGGGCGACGCGCGCGGCGGGGGCGAGCGCGATCGCGTTCGCCTCCCTCTCCGCCCGCTCCCCCCAGCCGTCGAGGATCGCGAGGACGAGCGGCGGCCGGCTCACGAGGGACCGAGGTGCGTCTGGGCGGCGCGCCCGACCGCCTCGCCCCTCGCACGGGCCTCGGCGAGGAGGCGCTCGGCGCGCCCGAGCCCCTCCTTCGCCCGCGGGTCGTCCCCGATCGAGAGGGCGTTCACGCGGACGTTCGAGGCGGCGATCTCCGCCGCGGCGAGGAGGCAGCGGCCTGCGCCGTCGAGGTCGGAGGCGACGTTGCGGTTGACCGAGGGCGCGACGGGGGCGAGGACGGCGAGCGCCGAGCCCGCCACTTGCATCGTCTCGAGGGGGATGGCCATCGCGCCGAGGAGCGCCTCCCGCATCGCCGCCTTCCGGGCGGCCTTCTCCGCCTCCGACGACTTCGGCAGCGCGAGCGCCTTCGAGACGTCGTCGTAGGCGGCGGCGTCCCGGTCGACGAGGGGGATCGCCAGCGCGCGCAGCTCGTCCAGCCGCCGCGCCCCCGCCTCCATCGAGGCCGAGACGGCGGCGAACTTCTCCCCCGTCGAGAACCGGCAGACCATCGCGCCGAGCCCGGTCCCGAGGCCGGCGAGGAGCGCGGCGACGCTGCCGCCGCCCGGCGTCGGGGTGCGGTCGGCGAGGGTCGCGCAGAACGCTTCGAGCGTCCGTTGGGCGAGCAAGTTGGGCTCTTGCTACCGGCGCGCCCGGAGTCCCGCAAGCGCCTTGCCCGCTCCGGAGAGCCCACCTAGCATCGAAGGGGCCCCGATGCGCGCGCTCCTCCTCCCGGTCCTCCTCCTCGCCGCCTGCGCGACGGTGCCCGTCACGGGCCGGAAGCAGCTGAGCCTGTACTCCGAGGCAGAGGAGGCGAGCCTGGGATTGCAGGCCTACCGCGAGATCCTCTCCAACGCGCAGATCGTCGCGAGCGGACCCGAGGTCGAGATGGTCCGGCGCGTGGGCTCGCGCATCGCCGCGGTCGCCGACGACCCGGGCTTCCAGTGGGAGTTCAACCTCGTCCGGGACGACGCGACGGTGAACGCCTTCTGCCTGCCGGGCGGGAAGGTCGCCGTCTACACGGGGATCCTCCCCCTGACCCAGACCGAGGAAGGCCTCGCCACCGTGATGGGCCACGAGATCGCGCACGCGATCGCGCGTCACGGGGGAGAGCGAATGTCCCAGGAGTCGACCGCCGGGGTCCTCGGCGCCGCCCTCGAGGCGAGCCTCGCGAAATCGAGCGAAGGGACGCGGACGTTGGCGCTCGCGGCGTTCGGGGTCGGAGCCAACTACGGCGTCCTCCTCCCCTACAGCCGCACCCACGAGTCGGAGGCCGACGAGATCGGCCTCATCTACATGGCCCGCGCCGGCTACGACCCG